>CAZJEU010000059.1:0-4471 GCA_964545115.1 uncultured Christensenella sp.
TGCATTCATACAATTTTGGTGTATGAAAGGTTTATAAATCTATTAAAAAGTGAATATGGAGATGATTTCACGCACAAAATATCAGACGAGAGCGTCGCCATCATCGCACTTCTTCACGATGTGTGTAAAATTGGAAGTTATAAGGTGGATTCTCGCAATGTCAAAATTAACGGCGAATGGGTGAAGCAGCCTTACTATGCCTTCAACGAAAATGATTTGCCTTATGGTCACGGCGAAAAATCGGTCTATATAATCTCTGGTTTTATGCGACTAAGCAGAGAAGAGGCGATGGCGATAAACTGGCATATGGGCGCATATGATTCACGTGTTTTGGGCGGAAGTTACGATTTACCCAGTGCTTTTCGTCAATATCCTCTCTCTCTTTTGTTCCACACGGCAGACCATTTAGCAACCTATCTTGATGAGAAAATTGTCTAAGTTTGCATAGTAGTGGCACAGAATTCTATGTTTTTTGAGGCAAAAGGGCGGCTTATTCATTTTAAAAGGACTAAAAGGAAAATTTTATGAAAGATAAATTTGTGATAATTGATGGCAACAGTCTTATTAACAGGGCTTTTTATGCACTGCCTCTTTTGTCGAACAGCAAGGGTGAATTTTCCAATGGCGTTTACGGATTTGCGAACATTCTTATCAAAGCGATTTTAGAGATTCAGCCAAAATACATCGCTGTCGCATTAGACTTTGGCAGAAAGACTTTCAGAAATGAAATGTATGATAAATATAAAGCCAACAGAAAAGAAACACCGAAAGAACTGAGAAGTCAATTTCCCATTTTGAAAGAAATGCTGGGGGCTATGAATATTACTTTTTTAGAACTGGAAAATTTTGAAGCCGACGATATTTTAGGCACTCTCACCAAACTTTTTGACACAAAAAACATTGTAATCACAGGCGATAGAGATGCCTTGCAACTCATAAATTCAAACACCGAAGTGTGGCTGACGAAAAAGGGAATTACCGAAGTAAAAAACGTAAACAACGACAATTTTTTCGACGAATATGGGCTTTTGCCCGAACAAATGTTAGACTTAAAAGCACTTATGGGTGATAGTTCAGACAACATTCCCGGAGTTGTTGGAGTGGGTGAAAAAACTGCTATGGACTTGATTAAATCTTTCAAAACTCTAGATGGCGTTTTTGAAAATGTCGAAAATGTAAAAGGAAAATTGCAGGAAAAACTCATAACGCAGCGCGATATGGCATATCTAAGCCGTGAACTCTCAACAATCAAAACAGATGTTCCCTTGAAAGTGTCACTGGAAAATTTTGAATATACCTTTCCTTTTGAAAAAGACGTTGTAGCCTTTTTTGAACGGTATGACTTTAACTCTCTTTTAAAGCGAACCGACCTTTTCCAAGGAATTCAGATTGACGAAACATTCGAAAAATATACTGCAAATAAAGTAAATATAACTTCGCTTGAAGCGCTTAGAAAGCAACTTGTGCATGCACAAAAGGCTAAAAGACTTAACTTTGAACTAAACGAAGAAAGATTTTCTTTCGCTTAGGACAAAAATTGCGAGTTTATTGTTGACTTTAATTCAAGCGAATTTGATAAAATTTTTGAAGAACTGTTGAAAGAAAATAAGGCAAAAATGAGTGAAAATAAGGCCAAAAATGAGTCAAAAATAAGCGAAAATGACGCGAAAAACGACCAAAAATGCACTAAAATCACACTGTTTTTGAGTGTTTTTGCCTCTATTTTTAAAGATAATTCTGTGAAAAAGAGTCTTTTTGACTCTAAAACTACACGGCATTTTTTGAATAATCACGGGAAACTTTTGCTGGACGGGGTGGACTTCGATGCTACTCTTGCTTTTTATCTTTTTGTGGCAGGTGCAGGGAATGCCTCCAAAGAAAATATGCTGTCACACTACAATTTGGCTAGTGAATTTTGCAGTCTAAATTTATTTTATCTAAAAGAATATCTTGAAAAAGATTTGCAGCAAGCAGGGTTAGAAAAGTTATATTCTACCATTGAACTGCCACTTGTGAATGTTTTGTTTGACATGGAAAATGAAGGTTTTAAGATGGACAGAAAAGTTCTTTTGCAACTTAAAGACAGATATGAAAGCGAAACAAATGAGATGGAACAGACTATCAAACGTCTGGCTTTTACTGGCAACTATTCCTTTTTAGAAGATGAAAAAACAGAAGGGCTGAACGAAGAAAGTTTTAATGTAAATTCGCCGAAGCAGCTTGCTGTGTTGTTGTTTGACAAACTTAAACTTACGGCAAGCAACAATAAAAAGCGTTCTACCAGTTCAGAAATTTTGGAAGAAATGTTTGATTTGCATCCCGTGGTGCCTGCCATAATTCGTTATAGAAAAATTAAAAAGATTTTGACAACTTATGTCGAACCATATGAAAAATTGCTTTCAAAAAACGATATGATTCACACTTGTTTCAACCAAACGCTGACTGCGACTGGCAGGTTGTCTTCCAGTGAGCCGAATTTGCAAAACATTCCGGTGAGAGATGATGAAGGCAAAAATTTGCGGAAAATGTTTGTGACCAGATATGACGGTGGTTCGCTGGTGAGCGCAGATTATTCACAGATTGAACTGCGGCTACTTGCACATTTGAGCGGAGATGAAAAGTTGATTGATGCTTTCAATCATAATATAGACATCCATTCTTTGACGGCAAGTGAGGTGTTTCACGTCGAGATTCAAAACGTGACTTCGAATATGAGACGTATGGCAAAAGCGGTGAATTTTGGCATTATTTACGGCATTTCAGACTTTGGGCTTTCGCAAAATATTGGTTCGACTAGGATGCAAGCCAAACATTTTATTGAAGAATATTTCAAACATTATCCCAAAATTAAGGCATATATGGAGAATAATGTAAGTGCTGCGAAGGAAAAGGGATATGCCTATTCAATTTTTGGCAGGCGACGAAAGATAAATGAGATTTTTTCGCCAAATTATAATGTCAGGCAGTTTGGCGAACGGGTGGCGATGAATATGCCTCTGCAAGGGTCGGCGAGCGACATTATAAAAATGGCGATGATTAACGTAGACAAAAGATTGAAAGAAAAAGGTTTCAGAAGCAGTCTTGTTTTGCAAGTGCATGACGAATTGATTGTTGATGCTCCACAGGAAGAAGTGGGTGAAGTGGTGCAGATTTTGAAACAAGAGATGGAAAGTGCAATCAAACTGAACGTCCCACTTACGGTGGATGTGAACACAGGGAAGAGTTGGTTTGAGTGTTGATATAAAAATTTAATTTAACTTTTTATAAAAGATGAACAACTGGACGTTTGTTGTAAGGTTGTTTATTTTTGTGACATAACGTCTGACTTAATCAGTGTTTGGTTGAAACACGTGAGAATCTATCTTTTTTGAATGCGATAGTTTGAAAAGTTTGACATAAGACGTTAAATTTTTTGAGAGTATTTTAATTTTGATTTTTCTATACAGAATTATTGCAGGCTACATAAGATACAAATCAAACGTTTTTTAAAGAAAGATGGAAAGTGTTTATTACGGACGCGCAGGTCGCCGACAAAGTCGGCGACGCCACAGCCTTAAAGTCTCAAATTAAATGTTACCTATCTTTCTTTAAGGCTGTAGCCACCTTGATTGCAAAAGCAATCAAGGTTCTGCGCGCACATTTCGAAATAAAAAAATCTTCAAAATATCTTTTACAAAAAAGAAAAATGCTAAAAAAATAATAAAAAACGAAAAATGTCATAAAATAGCAATATGAAGACGAAAAAGAAAGGGAAAGCAGGATATTTTATTACATTCTTCGTGTGTGTTGCGTTGATTTTGGGCGGTGCTTTGTTATTTTATCAAATTAAATATCCCGTTAGATATCAAGAATATATTGCAAAATATTCCGGCGAATATGCTTTGGACAGAACGTTGGTGTGCAGTTTGATAAACGAAGAGAGCAGTTTTGATACCAATGCCGTTTCGGCAAAAGGAGCGATGGGCTTGATGCAGATTACGCCGTCAACAGGAGCCTTTATCGCAGATATGTTAAGTGAAGATTTTGACCGAGAAAACTTGTTTGACCCTGAAACAAACATCAGGTATGGTTGTTTTTATTTAGATTATTTGCGAACAAAATTTGTGGATGAAGAAGTCTATCTTTCGGCATATAATGCCGGAGAGACAACTGTCAGACTTTGGCTTTCGAACCAAAATCTGAGCAATGATGGCGTGACCCTTTCCACCATTCCATACAAGATTACGCGCCAATACACAAAAAATATATTAGACGGAAAAAAACATTATATCGGAAGAGTATAATAAAGGTGTAATTTAGTTAACGCGGCTTTTTATCTCAATTTTAGTAGAATTTGGTGCCATATCGTTCTCTTAACTGTTAAAAAGAATTTAATAAAACACACATTTTTTTTGAATTTATTCAGATAATATAAATATGAGAATTTTTTTAATAGTTCTTTTAATAGTGAACTTGATTCTTTTTTTATACT
>CAZJEU010000060.1:0-4353 GCA_964545115.1 uncultured Christensenella sp.
ATTGTTCTGCAAATGTTTCTTTAGCAACTGCTCAGTGTGGATATAGCAATGGAACAATTGCTTTTACAGAGCCTTATTCAAGTCACGCTTGTTTGAATGGATCTATTACTGATATGACTCAAAATGACGATGATTCTTGGTCTTGGAAATGTCAAATTGATTCTACTGATTTTGTTTTTTGTAATACGGTTGCCTCTGCTCCTGTAATTCCTGGAACTTTACCCTCCAATGATTCAATTTCTTGTTCAATATCACCCACTGATTTAAGCACCATAGGGGACTGCATAGGTTCAATCTTTCGCTGGGCTTTTCTTCCGCATCAAGATACTTTAAATTCTTTTTATTCTATACCTCAAACTCTTGCTTCAAAAAGTCCTTTTGGTTATTTTTATGCAATTTCTGATCAGTTAAAATCTGTCTCTCTTAATTCCCCTGATAATGTTGTTTTCTCAATGAAATTTGACAATTCCGATGTCGTTTTATTAGATGTTAATTCTTTCAAATCTTGGGCTGGGCCCACAGCAGTTGATTTTTATTTTAATATTGTCCGTGCTTTGCTTTGGATCTCTTTCTTGATTTGGGTTTTCAATAAAGGTCGTAATATATTTAATTCTAATGATAATGAAAAATAATTATGATTGTTGATTTTATTGTCAATATTGCTATTTCTTTTTTCAATTTTATTATTGGCTTATTACCTAATTTCACAGGCTTACCCTCTGGCATTTCTTCTGCATTTTCTTTTTTTCAGACATATTGGGATAAAGCAAGTTTGATATTTCCCATGAATACTCTTTTTCAAATTCTTTCTTTAATGATTGTGATTGAGATTGGAGTCTTTGCTTGGCGTATGTGGTGGTTCACTTATAATAAAATTCCTGGCAAATTTACTTAAAAATATGCAAATTTTACAAGCCTGTATTTGGAAACGTCAAAGAAATGTTGAACCTAAAGGTGAAGAACTTTATGTTCCTGTTGTTTATACTGATTACGTTTTAGATATTCAAAAATTAGACAAGAATTGGGAGCGTTTTTCTTTTTCTTCGTATGAGATTTTGCTTCAAAGTTTTATAGCTTCTTTTGATTTAATTGGAACTAATAAGATTTAATTTATGGTTGAAGGATTTGTTGGATTACCTGGTTCAGGTAAAACTTATTTACTAGCTAAAAAAGGGATTGATGATCTTGCTAAAGGCAAGGAAGTTTATGCTAACTTTTCTTTGAAAGGTGCAAAAAGATTTACTAGCTTGACAGAAGTTATTGCTATTATTAAAACAAAACTCCTTGCTAAAGAAAAAATCAATATAACAATTTTAATTGATGAAATTAACTTGTCCTTTCCTAGTCGTATGTGGAATAAAGTCCCTGGTTGGGTTTTGTATTTTTTTAGTCAAACTAGAAAATTCGGACTAGATATTTATTACACAGCACAAGCCTTAGCTAGAGTTGATAAAGTTATTCGTGAAATAACAAATTTTGTTTGGATTGTGAAGCCTGTTTTGTTTGGTTGGCGTAGAGCTAGAAAAATAATGCCAGAAGACAATGATCACGTTAACAAAGAAGTTTATGAAACTGCTTGGTTCAGGATAGAGAAGAAATATTATGAAAAATATAATACTTATGAAATTCTAGAGTTAGAAGAAGATTTTTTGAAATAATTTTTGTTGATAACCTGTTTATAACTTGTAAAAATTGTTGACAAAATTAAAAAAAATATGCTATAAGAGTTATACAAAGGTCGTATTAGAAAGCATAAGATTTCAAAATTATGGCAATGATCGTAAAAAAAAGATTAATGTTAGTTAATCTTGAAAATATTGTTACTAAAGGTGAAAAGAAAACAATGCACACTTTTATTGACAAAGATTGTTCTGTAGTCAAAGGTTATTTATCTGGACACGATGTCAGAGACTATGCTGATTGCTTAGTAGAATTGCAAGAAGAATTGGCTTTTGATGAGTCTCAGGCTAAACTTTTTCCTTTCAAAATGAATGAATGGGAAGGAGAGACAACTTTTAGACTACAACCTAAACCTGTTGCTAGATCTTAAAGTATTCGGGGGAACGGCTTTAGATTTATTTGGGGCTTCTCAATCAAGCCCCAAATAACCTAGCAACGCACTTCAAAAACAAAAAAACGCTCTAAGGCTCTAAAATCGCTTTTCAGAAGCGTTTTTTTGTTGTATGCATATTTACTCCCACTTTGCCCTTTCGCTTCTCTTAGACCCCTTTTTGCCCCTAATATCCCCTGTTCTTATTGGCGTTCCCCCTTTCCTTTTTTTAAATTTAAAGAATCAGGGAGAACAAGTAAAAAGCAGAGCGAGAAAAGCACGCTCGCAGAAAGGGAGAAGTTCAAAGTAACATATACAAAGGGGACTGATAAGACGGCAAGCTAGCATAACACCTCTTGACAAAAATTTCAGTGTAAATTATACTTAGCCCAAGACGGCAAGATAGCATAAGCGAAGCAGATGAAAGGTTAGGACTTATGACTTAACCCACGTGTAGCAGAGAGTAGTTTGCTTCGCTAAGCCGTCTTGATAATAATTAATTAATAATATTTGAAGACAATGATTTTTTCTTGTTATGCTGATCAAATACAAGGCAATATTTCGGATGTAATGACTAATTATCATTGTGAATTTAATGATGTAGTAATTTTAGTTGCTACTATTTTTTTATTTGTATTATTAATTGCAATTTGGAAGAAAATCTTATGGCGCTAACAGAACTTTTATCTACAATATTTTCTGCAATTTTTCTTCTTATTGGAACTGGAATGGCTATCATTTTAATTATTGCTTTGTTTAAAAAACTAACTAGCTTATGGTAGATTCAGAATTAATTACAATTTTTTTCACGATATTAGGTTGTTCATTTTTCATAGCTTTAGTTCTTGTTATTTTTAATATTTCGATAGATAATTAATTAAAGATTCGTTTTGGAATCGAAAAGGTCGTAAAATTAGTAAGAATAAAATTTTAATAGTCCAACAGCATATACACCAGGATTTTTAGATGCTTCATTATTTTCTGCAATCGGTGATACTATTTCAGGAATTTCTACTGATATAGTAGGTATGATTGGTGATAATTTACCTGTCATCGCGATTGTATTTGGAACTCTTTTGGCAATTACTTTAGGAATAAAGTTAGTCAGAAAAGTTGCAAAATAAGCTGATCTAAAACTTAAAATTTCTCAAGCTCTTGTGGGGCTCAAGACGATAGTCTTGCCGTCTTTAATTAAGCGGTCTGGTGTAAGGTGCATATCAGCCTTGGAAGCTGAAGGATAAGGTTCAATTCCTTTTGACTGCTCAATGAAAAGAAAAATTGTAATTAGTTTAATATTTTCTTTGATTATTGTTTTTTCTGGAACAAGTGTTTTTGCTTCTACTATTTTCTCAGAAGATTTTGAAAGTTACAATATAGGCGATAGTTCATCTGTCTTAAAAGCTACTGATAATTGGTCTGCTGATTCTTCTTTTCCTGTTGGTGCTGTTTCTAGTAATTGGTATTCTTCCCCGAATAAATCTTTTAATTTCTACCGTAGCGGTGGCTATCTCAACCCAAGATTTGTAAGCAATACTCTTGATGTTCCTGTTTCTGTTGGTTCTTTTTTTTATACTATTAATCAAACGGGTCACTCTGGAAATGGTGGACTTTCTTTCAGAACAGGTGATGCCTATTCTCCTTCTCATACTTTTAGTATCATAATGTCTAAGGATGTTGATCCTGGATTTATTAGGATCTCTGACGAAGAATTTCTCAATATTTATACATATCCTTTTTATTTTGGGGTTGATTACAATTTTAGATTTGATGTTGATTTTATCAATGACAAATACTCTATCTTTATCAATAACGACTTAGTTGCTGACAATGTTTCTTTTCCGACTCCCAAATCTTTTACTTCAATCAATTCTTTTGCTTTATCCCTTGAAAGTACCACTACTGGGGCTCAGTATTATGTTGATGATATATATTTAACTGACGGAAGTAATCCTTTTATCGTCAATGGTACTTGTGGTTCTTCTGACGGTGGTTCTTTTGCTAATACTCCTTCTTCAAATCTTTGTTCTTCTGGCAGATTAGGATCATTTGGCGTTCAGGATAATGGCACTACTTACCTTTGGGCTTGTTATGGTTCTGATGGTGGTTCTAATGATTATTGTTCTGCAAATGTTTCTTTAGGAACTGCTCAATGTGGATATAGCAACGGAACAATTGCTTTGACAGAGCCATATTTGAGTCACGCTTGTTTGAATGGATCTATCACTGATATGACTCAAAATGACAATGGTTCTTGGTCTTGGAAATGTCAAATTGATTCTACTGATTTTGTTTTTTGTAATACG
>CAZJEU010000061.1:0-4266 GCA_964545115.1 uncultured Christensenella sp.
GGCCAGACAAACAGAAAAATAAGAGATTATAATGTAAAACAGATTTGTAAAGAAGCGAAAATAAAACTAATAAAATTTTATACAATGTATTCAAATAAAGAATCATACATAGTGGAAAGAATTCAGAATGAATTAAACTAAGACTTATCTTTCTTTTTTTCTAAATATTTTTTATACTTTGTTTCTTTTTTTTCTTTTATTTGCTCAGATTTATAACGTCGAGAGTTATATGTCAAATCACCATAACTCTCTTTAACACTTCCCCACAAAATTGGCATAAAGGATTGCAGCAGCCGATAGAAAATCAAGAAGGCGATGCAGGCCCATAAAAAACCGCCTATGTTATTCCCTAAGATGGAAATCGAACCTTGCTCAAATGCAAACACATTCATCAGACCGCCAATAAACTCATCCAAATGAACAATTTTCAATAAGTCGCTAGTTATTGGACAATAAAACATAACAAAAATGAAAGCATTTTGAACCCATTCAAGCACAGGTATATGTGGCGGAACTAAAGAAAAGTGAGCCTCCACATAATTAGGCCTTTCAAAAGTATAATTAAAAGCTCCAGTAGAAGTAACTAGCGGTTCGTTGTAATATGTAAAATTAAAATCAAAACCAAGAGAAAAACTAGAAGTTGTTCTTCCATTTTGAAAAGATGATTCAGACAAAGGATCTGAAAAACGTATAAAAAGACTTATATACTCGTCATAAAGAATATTTGCAACTTGATCATTATAAAGATAAATAAAATAATTATTTGGAAGGCTACCATTATAAACACAATCATAATAAACCGAATCTCGACGCAATCGATATGTTAAACCACTAACTTTATTCAAAAAATTAAGATAATCGAAATTATAAATAATTAAAGTATTATTCGTTCGATAAACCGGACGATAAATTAAAAATTCAAAATTTGTAAAATAATAAGAGACTTCATAAGGATAATGCATTATAGTTTGATCTAAAAGACTAGATTGAGACTCACACCCATAAAAAAAATCAGTAGAACCTGAGGTTAATGCCGTAGTATTATTTTTATATAAAAGAATTCTTCCGGTTTGACCAACACCATGACCTACATTAAAATTAGCATAAACAGACGGATTAAAAAAAGATTGTGTTGGAAGAGTCTTTGTCATACCAAAAAATCTTGAAAAAAAATATGAAAGAGTATAAGAATTAGAACTTATAAACCGAAAATCAAAATCAGAAAAAGAAAAATTGGATTCACTCGACATATCGACAAAATCACTTAAAGAACTGTTTGCATTAGTAAAATTTTGAGAAAAAATTCTTGAAGAATAGTCCGAAGAAGAATCAAGCATCATATTAGAATAAGTTCCACCAAACGTGCCAGATGAAAAATACAGTTCATATTTATGTCCAGCATATAGCCTAATATAACGACGATAATAATTTCGAGAATTAAAATTGAAAATTAAAATATTAGATTGAACAAAAGAGATTTTATCACTTCCACTAAGGCATCTAATGGCAAAGTTACAATCAATTTGATTATTAAAAGCATAAACACTATTAAAAAGAAAATAATTTCCATGATAAGATAAATTATTATAAGACTGATAAGAAGCAAAAACAATATCATAATTATCAGTATTACCGCGAATCTCAAAAACTAATTTATAAACCAAACAACCGGAAACATTTAATGCTTCGACACTATTTATGGCATAATTGCCTAAATTAGAAACGTCTGTCTCAACTTTTGTATCGGTGTAAGTGACCACTTCTTCACCGTCCAAAGCGTGAACTTCCCTATTTGAATTATCAAACAAAAGAAAGCAACTTGCAAAAAGAAGAATGAAAGAAAGCGCCATTAAAAACATCGTTTTTTTATACATTTTTACCTCCAAAAATTAGTGAAATTATGAAAACTATAAGCGTGCAGCCAAACAACAATCGAAAAAAAGTGAGAGCCCAAGAGATGGAGCCGATGTGAATGGATGCCGGCAGCACACTGTTGACATAAGTCATTTCCGTATTTAAAAATATTAAGTCAAAAGCCCAAGATAGAAATGTCCAGATAGAACTTAGAACTAAGCCGACTCCTGTTGGCGTTGTGGCATAATTCAATGCGGCGCTCATCGAAGTGAAGGCTATCGTCAGATAAGAACCGAAGAATGAAAAAACAAGCGTAAATAAAACTATTAAAATGGCTGTTTTTAAAATCTTTTGCATTAGTCTCTACCTCCAAAATGGCTTTTAATTGCCCCAATAATAAAACCAAAAACGATGCTGAAAATTATAAAAGCAAAGGCTATGTGGCCAACTGAAATAATATAACTCGAGCCGTCAAAGAAGATATTCATCTGAAAAAGCGAGTTTATGGAAATGCTAATACAGTGAAGTATTAGCATAAAAAAATCTTTACATATTCCGATAAACGTTGAAATTAACATTCTCACCTCTTTTGGAATTGCACCAAAATTTTTCTACCTTTTAAGGTGACATATAGGACCCGAATAGAGTCCTATTTGTAAAGTGATTAGACACTTTTGCGGACCCGACCGCTGAAGATGTGATAAACTTTTACCACGACAGCGATGACGAGTGAAATGCCAGCAAGAGCCAGCAAGCCAGAAGCAAGGTTTGTCAGAGCAAGTGTTTCGCCAGTGCCGGAAGTGAAAAGCCCATTGAACGCGTCGACCATTGCTCCGGGGATTGCACTAGCAAAGCCAGTTATTGCTTCTGCAATTGCTTCAACAATCAAAGTAATCATCCTGATACCTCCTTTTAAAGATTTTTATAACAAAAAGACTAAACTTTTTTGTTAACATTTTGAGTCTGCCTCAGCAAAGCCTTTTTCAATTCGGCTTGGAAGCGTTTGTCATAGCGATAGGTCATTGTTTTTTGCCTAAGCACTTTCTTTTTCTCTTTGCCGGTTATGATTCCTCTTTGGAGCATTTCCGCGCGCTCATCCGATGTGGGAAGCTGCTTTTTTAATTCTTTTTGAACTAAAATCAAAAGGATGATGCAGCCGATGAATGAGAAAAAGCCAAAATATTCGAAAAATACACTAAAAAACATTACTTAAACCTCCTTTCGTTTAAAATATCTTTTACGCGAGCATAAGCCATCACTTGCAACCTATCGATTGCCAAAGCCGAATTTGTAAGAATTTCATCAATCTTTTTTGAAGTTAGAACCTGATCGATATTAGATTGCATTTCAATCACGATTTGCAGTCTTTTATCAAGGTCAACAATATTTTCAAGTAAAAACATTTTTATTTTCCTCCCTTTAAATTTCTAAAAATGAATCGTCAATTTTTTTCTTTGCCTCGTTAAGTGAGAAGTTAGTTTCCATAATTCGTCTATCTTTGCTTTTTGAAGTGCCCCAAACATAAGGCTTTTTATCTTTCTTTGCCGGGTTAAAATTTTTGAACACGTAGGTGTCCAGAGAGCCGAACAGTTTATAAATCGGACAAACCAATTTTTTGTGGTCTCTATCTTGAATTTGGACGTTGTAATGGTCGGCATAATCGCCGAGCTTTAAAAATTCCATAAACTCGATAGAAACATTCGTGAAAGGGTTGTTAATCAGAAGCTTTTTGCTAACTTTGCCGGCAGAGATTTGTTTTTCATTTTCTTTGTTAAATTTTTCGCGAGGTTTATTTATAAAAAATAAAACTACTTTTGAAATGAGATAAGGAATAATCGAGGATGGTCGTTTGTCCACTCCCTTGCATTGGATGACATAATACACGTTTGAATATAAAGAAGTATTCATATTTCGTTGTGCTTGGTCCACATATATCAAGTGAGCCTTATCGCCATACCATTGCCGGAAGAACTTATTTAAAATCTCAATTCGTTTGCGAGTCTGATTGTCACTTTTGCTGTAATGGAAGGCGTCTACTTGCGCGCCAGCCTCATCGATGAGGACACCTGCACCATCTTCAAGTTTTTTCTGTAAGAGTAAATGAGCATTTGTGAAAGCTTTAAAGCCCGGATTGAAAATATTATAATATCTCAATTTTTTTGGAGTGAATGTCGTTAACAGATAGTTTGCAATAGTGCTTTTGCCAGAGCCGAGTCCGCCTAAAATCGCGAAAGAGTTGTTTTCCTTAAAAGTGGCAAAGAGTTCTCTTTTAACATTCAAATTTCTGAAAATGTTTCTATACCAAACGAAAGCCTCAAAAAACACTAAGCCAATCAAGAGAACTTGGATTGTAGTGTTATGAAAATATTGCAGTGTGAAAATGACGATTATGCAATCAATGATTCCATACCA
>CAZJEU010000062.1:0-4173 GCA_964545115.1 uncultured Christensenella sp.
TTTCAGATAAATTTGCGAGATTTTATCGAGCCTATTGAATTAAATAATGAGAATGTTTATGGCGAAACCTACGTCACAAAAGATAAAATTTTTATCGACTGTATGAGTGATGTCAAAAAGTTGCGTCCCGACGAGCGAGTCGCTTATGCCACCGACTATGCAGTGATGAATGGCGCCTTTCTTGCCGGTTCGAGCAGTGGACACAAAAGCAAACCACCAGCGTGGTATTTCTTGCGTACAATTGATAAAGATACCTATCTAAATTATGTCGCTTCAAACGGCGAATTGAAATTTTATGATGGAACTCGCGCTGACCACAGCATTCGTCCACGAATACGTCTTAACCTAAATTATTTTGAATCTGTGCTACTAAATATTCCTTCATTTACTGAAATTGAAGAAGTTTCAAAAGGGAAAGGAGAGAGTTTTTTTACTTTAACTTTTGGCGAATACCCAAAGGATTTTGTTGGACGTGAACAAAACACTTTGCTTGAAAACGCTTTCAAAAATGGAGAACTTAGTCCAACGGGAAGATTTTGGCCGGGGTATAAAATAAACAGAAATGAAATCATCCAGCATCCAGAATATTTTTTTGGCAACGAGAAAGTAACGCGCGTGCGAACTAGGAGGGCAGGGCTTACAAGCGAGTATGCCAGTGGCACAAAACTCCCTTTCGAAGGACAGTTTCAATGGGCATTGACACAACCCCTGGTGTGGAAAATTCTAAACTGGGAAGAAATGCCTCTTTCCATCAATTCAAATGGCAACAGCACCGCGTCTTTCATCGACCTTCAAACAGAAGAATGCATCGCAAGCGGACTTCCTTACATTCATCGTGCAGATTCTTCACTTTGGGAAAGCAGTTTGATAAGGCAATTTCTAAACGATGAATTTTTAACAAAGGCTTTTCCGCCTTTTAAATTTAAAATGCAAAACGCCGAAGAGTTCTTTTGTCAATAAATATTTTTTTCATAAAAAAACTTCCCTTTGTTAAAGAGAAGTTTTAAATAAAAGCTTTCTTAAAATCCCAATTCTAATTGTTCAGAAGGTTCGTCTAGCATATTATCTTCTGTCAAATAGAAAGTAAAATCTTTGGCTTTTACACTCGCCTTCAAGTGAGGTTTGAAAATTATGGTGCAGGTTTTCTTTCTTTTGTTTGTTCTCTCAAAAAATTCATCTTCAATCGATAAAGAAAATTTCTTGCCCAAAAATTCTTTTAATAAATACAAACTAACATTCATTTTGCGTCTATCGAAAAAAAACAAAACATCTGGCTTATAATCCCCACTGCATCCCGTTGAAACATAGCTGATGGCATCGTTTGGAAGTTGCATCGAAGCAAAAAGCTTTCCATTACTATACTCTCCCGCCATCGCCAATTCATTCACAATGGCTTTGGAAAATCTCTGTGAGTTGGAAATAATTTCATTCAATTCTTCGTCGCTATAAAGAGAAGAGAAATTTTGCTCTCTTTGTTGACGTCTTTTTTCGCTCGCATCAATTTTCCAAACGTGGAAATCAATTAAATATTTTTTATAACTTTCCAAAATCTCTTCTTTATTCATACAAGCATTATAAAACGATACCATCAATTTGTCAATATCCAGTTTTAAACAAAATTTATTGTCAAAATATAAATATTTTCTGCAATTCAAAATATTTTTTATTTACAAAATTGAACAAATTTGTTAATATAGTTTACACAGAAACAGTTCACGAAAAATTTAATTTTAAAAAAGAGGTGTAAATTGAAGGAAAAATTTGTCGAATTAAAAGAAGTTAATAAAGTATATAAAATGGGTGGAACCGAACTTTATGCCGTGGATAACCTTTCGTTTTTCATCAATGAAGGGGAATTTGTTGTCATTGTCGGGCCTTCGGGGGCGGGCAAAACCACAGTGCTAAATCTCCTTGGAGGAATGGACACGCTAACCAGCGGAGAGATAATTGTGGACGGGAAAGTCCTATCCTCTTTCAATCAAAAACAGTTGACCATTTATCGCCGAAACGACGTTGGCTTTGTCTTTCAATTTTACAACCTAATGCCCAATCTCACCGCTCTTGAAAACATAGAACTTGCCATCGAAATCTGTAAAGATGCACTTAATCCGAAAGAGATTTTAGAAAAAGTAAATCTTATCAGCAGAGCCAACAATTTCCCTTCCCAACTCTCAGGCGGCGAACAACAAAGAGTGTCTATTGCCCGCGCAGTAGCGAAAAACCCCAAGATTCTTTTATGCGACGAGCCCACAGGCGCACTGGATTATATGACAGGCAAACTTGTCTTGAAATTGCTTCACGACATCAACAGAAGTCAAAAGAAAACAGTCGTAGTCGTCACTCACAACAACGCCCTCCGAGCAATGGCAGACAGAGTAATCTCCATCAAAAACGGTGCAGTCGTCTCGATTGAACAAAATGAAAACCCCAAAAGTATAGAGGAGATTGAATGGTGAAAACGTATAACAAAAACCTGCGCCGAATGTTCAAATCAAACATTCTTCGCCTCATTGCCATCAGTGCCATAATCGCAATCGGGATTTCCATCGTGACAGGCATCACCGCCATTCCCTTGCAAATGCGCGATGCTCTCAAAAATGCCAACTTACCGCCTTTTCAGGTGTTCGAAATTGAAGCTCTTGCCGACAAAGTTGAACTTATCGGTTTCATTTTACCCACCTTTTTTATTATTGTTTCAGGTTTAACCGTTCTCACCACAATCACTCGGCTGGTGGAAGAAGAGCGTCCCACCTTTGCTTGCTATAAAACATTAGGCTATTCAAACGGGATGATTGTTTTAAGATACGCCGTCTTTGCCTTCATTTGCACCGCCGTTGGTTGTGCAGTCGGACTGCTTTTTGGTAATTATGCCTTGCGACCAGCCATCTATGGCGCCGTAATAAGCCGAAACGACTTGCCAAACGTCGAAGGAGTTTATCTTAATCAAGGGTTTATCTGGTCGGCAGCAATGATGATAATCATAGTCTTAACCTCAGTTTTCATCGCTTGGAACCGTTGCCGAGAAAAACCCGCCAATTTACTTCGTCCCAAAGCACTCAAAGCGGGGAAGTCCTTCTTTTTAGAAAAAATTCCTTTTATTTGGAACCATTTAAAATTCAAATACAAATCCACCATGCGCAATATCTGGCGGTTTAAAGGCAGACTCATAATGACTGTGTTATCGGTGGCGGGCTCCACCATAATGCTTTTTTTAGGTTTTGGTCTGTCCAGTGCCATAAACAACACCGAAGGTGTGCAAGATATGGAAACTTTCACCGGTTCGATGAACGCCATCGCCGTGGTAATAGTCATCTGCGCCATTTCTCTTTGTGTGCTTGTCCTTTTTAATCTTACAAACATAAACATTGAAGAGCGCAAGCGAGAAATAGCCACTCTAAAAGTGCTAGGCTACAAACAACTGGAAACTGCCGGATTTATCTATCGCGAACTACTCATCCTTGCCCTAATCGGCATCGCCATCGGACTGCCATCGGGCTACTTCACCACTGGTTGGCTGTTTGAATATATCGATTTTGGCACGCTCAGTATGGTTAAATGGTATGCTTGGGTTGCCACTTTCGCAATTGCTCTCGTGTCAGTCTTTCTTGCCGACCTTTTATTATACCGCAAAATAACAAAAATCGAGATGCACACATCGCTTAAAACAGTCGAATAAACTTTCACAGAAAGCTAAAATAAAAAGGAAAAAAATATGAAATATGAGTTTAAAGGAAATTTTCTCTACTATGTTCGGATGATAAAACGCCTTAACGAAATTATGCTGGAACAAGCAGCAAAAAAGTGTTCTCTCAGCCTGCCCGAAGGAGACGTGCTGTCTTTTTTGCGAGAAAATCCTGAATTCGACACCGCTCGTGACGTGGCTCTATATCGCGAAGTTTCCAGAGCATATGTTAGCAAGGCAATCGAACAACTTACACAAAAGGGACTTGTTGTCATAAACCAAGACAAAGCGGATAGAAGAGTCCAACATCTCAAAATCACTCCAAAAGGCAAAAAGCCGGCCGAAATTTTGCACGAAGCCCAGTTTTCTTTCTACGACCTTATCACAGCCAACCTAACCGAAAAGGAAATGTCTGAAATGCTTCGCTCCATTGGCAAAGTCGCCGCAAACGTCCAATCGGAAATCACTCGCCTAAATTTATAAGTTAACGA
>CAZJEU010000063.1:0-4169 GCA_964545115.1 uncultured Christensenella sp.
TCAGCTCGTGTCGTGAGATGTTGGGTTAAGTCCCGCAACGAGCGCAACCCCTACTGTTAGTTGCCATCATTAAGTTGGGCACTCTGGCAGAACTGCCGTAGATAATACGGAGGAAGGTGGGGATGACGTCAAATCATCATGCCTCTTACGTCTTGGGCTACACACGTGCTACAATGGCCATCACAAAGAGCTGCAATATGGTAACATGGAGCGAATCTCAAAAAGATGGTCTCAGTTCGGACTGTGGGCTGCAACTCGCCCACACGAAGTCGGAGTTGCTAGTAATCCCGAATCAGAATGTCGGGGTGAATGCGTTCCCGGGTCTTGTACACACCGCCCGTCACGCCATGGGAGTCGAGGGGGCCCGAAGTCGGCGAGCCAACCTGAGCAATCAGGAAGCAACTGCCTAAGGCAAAATCGATGACTGGGGTGAAGTCGTAACAAGGTAGCTATACGAGAACGTGTGGCTGGATCACCTCCTTTTAAAGAGAAGTGAAGTCGACGAAACCAAACTTGAAACATAGTTTGGCAGGTAACACCTTTGGAAAGCAAACCAAATCATAAAAAACTCTTGGAAACCAAGTAAAAATTTAACCCAAAAACCTTTACTATTAAAAAATGGAATATTAAGAAGACTGATGAATTTTCATCAGTCTTTTTTTATTTTAATATAAACACTTTCAACCGATATCTTTTTGTTGGATTTTTAAAGAGTTTATGGTATAATTATTATATGAATTTGTATGATTTTGATAAAACAATTTATAACGGCGACAGTCCGCCGAAGTTTTATTTGTTTTGTTTGAGAAGGCATCCTAAGATTTGGTGGCATCCGTTTTCTCTGGCATTTTGGAGTATTATGGCTGGATTGAAAATTATAAATCTTTCAAAATTTAAGGAAAGATTTTTCTCTTTCATTCTTTATTTGCCCGATTATAAAAAAGACTTGGAAAAGTTTTGGGAGAAAGAAATCAAAAATATCTTTTCGTGGTATTATGAAAAACGTCAACCAGACGATGTCATTTGTTCTGCCACACCACGTTTTATGATGAATGCTATTATTCAGAAAATTAACCCAACTGCCACTCTTGTCTGTTCAGAAATTGATGACAAAACAGCGAGATATTTGCCGGGCGAGAGCAATTGCAGAGGGGAAAACAAAGCGACGAAACTACGTGCGCTAGGGTTTGAAAGTTTTGAAAACGGCTTTGGCGATTCTCTTTTGGATGTCCCTATGCTTAGAATGTGCAATGCCAAATTTCGCGTTAAGAGGGGAAAAGTTTTTAAATTTCCCGACAAATACTTTAAATAAAAAAGTTTTTTAAAACTTGACAATGCGACTTTAAAAAGATATAATCAAGTTGTTTAAGTTAAACTTCTACTTAAGACAGCAAGTGCTTATGCGTAACTTCAATTTTGAAGGCTTGCCGAGGTGAGTTTGAGTTCCTATCAAAATTTTTGAGAAGACCTTACACTTGCTTTGGTGTAAGGTTTTTTTAAACTTAAAAGGAGGAAAAATGAAAGAAAAGACGCTAAACGAAAAAAAGAAGATTGTGGAAGAGTTTAAGCAAAAATTTCGTGCGAGTGAGAGTGTTGTGTTCATCAGTTATCAAGGCATCAATGTGGAGCAAGACACCAAACTTAGACGTAATTTTAGAGAAAAGGATGTGGAATATAAAATTTATAAAAACAACCTTATCAGAATTGCACTAAACGATCTGGGCATCACAAACTATGATGATAGTTTCCTGAAAGGCACCACCTCGGTAGCTTTTGCAAAAGACGAAGTGGCAGCAGCGAAGGTGTTGTTTGACTCTAAGAAAACTATGCCGATGCTGGAAGGGAAATTCGGAGTGGTGAATGGCGAAGTGATTGACGCCGAAAAAATTAAGGCTCTCAGCAAAATTCCATCACGCGAAATGCTCATTGCAATGCTTTTGGGAATGCTTAATGCGCCTGTGGCTTCCTTGGCAAGAGTGCTGGATGCTGTGGCTAAGAAGCAAAGCGCCTAGTGAGCGACAAAAGAACCAAAAAATATTAGATTTAAATTAAAAACAATAAAAATTAAAGGAGAAAAAAATGACTATTGAAAATCTTGTTGAAGAAATTAAAAAATTATCGCTTGTTGAAGTGAGCGAACTTGTGAAAAAACTGGAAGAGGAGTTTGGCGTGAGTGCTGCGGCTGCAATGGCGGCTCCTGCTGCAAGTGATGCTGCTCCCGTTCAGGAAGAAAAGAGCGAGTTTACCATTGTGCTTAAAGAAGTGGGTCCAAACAAAATTCCCGTTATCAAAGTGGCTCGTGAAGTGACAGGGCTGGGACTTTCGGAGGCAAAGGCATTGGTTGACAACGCACCTTCCACCATCAAAGAAGGAGTGTCCACCGAAGACGCAAAATCCATCGAAGCAAAATTTAAAGAAGTGGGCGCCACTGTTGAACTTAAATAATCTTATTTTTGTTCAAATGTCTCATTTTTATAAATTCCAGAATGAAAAATTAAAAATCTCCGCCCAAGAGCGGAGTTTTTTTTGGTGAGAGTTAGGGTTTTAAAAAGGTTATACATTTGGGATTTTTGGAACTGACGGTAATGCCGTTTGCGATGCATCTGCCGCTGCGGTTAAAAAGACATTTGGCGTGACAGACAAGATTCACGTCTTTCAAATGGCGATAGTCTTGCACCTTTGGTGGAGAATCGGTGAAAATGAACTTGCTGAAATCTTTGCTCTCAGCATGTGGATTACGCTCATATTGCTTGCATTCCAGCGCGCTGGAAATGGTGATGTGGGGAGCAAGACAGGTTAAATCTTTATTATATCTGCAAGTTGTTTTGCGGCAGCGTAAATCCATTTTATTCTCCTTGAACAATTATTTGCTTTTTAAGAAATTTAAAACAAAATATTTATATTTTATGAAAATCACGAGATTTTTTGAATTTGACCGCATTAGGGCAAAGTGATATAATAAAATAAGAGGAGGCTAGAAATGAAAGTTTTACTTCTAAAAGATCTTAATGGAAAAGGCAAAAAGGGCGATATCGTGGAAGTGAGCGATGGCTACGCCTTCAACTTTCTGTTTAAAAAGGGTTGGGCAAAGCAGGCGGATAAAGCCGTTATTAGTGAAAAGGAAAGTCAGGATGCAAGCGAAAAAAGAAAATTTTTACTTGCCAAAGAACAAGCGGAAGAAAAAGCGAAAAGCCTTAAAAACAAAGTATTCACCATTCATGCAAACGTCGGTCAGAATGGGAAAATGTTCGGAGCAGTGACGCCCAAAGAAATTGCCTCAGTGGTGAGTGAAAGCGGAATTGAGATAGAAAAAAAGGATATTTTATTAAAAGAAAATATAAAAGCCGTGGGCAAATATGCGGTGGAAGCCAAACTCTTTTCGGGAGTTATTGCCCAGTTTTTTGTGCAAGTAGAATAATTTTGTATTCAAAATAATAAAAAAAGACCACCTAGAAAGGTGGTTTTTTAGTTTTAAAATTATCTTCTGTTTCTGCCACCAAGCACGACGAGCAGGAAGCGCAATAAGTTCAAAACAGAAATTAAGAGAGCGGCGATGTATGTTAAGGCGGCTGCATTTAAGACTTTTTTGGTCTGCAAAATCTCTTCGGAATTCAAGGTGCCGGTGGTTTTAAGAATTTTTATTGCACGCCTTGAAGCGTCAAACTCAACAGGCAAAGTGGCGAGATTAAAAAGGACTGCCACGCCAAACAACCCCACTCCGCTCCAAAGGAAAATGTCGCCGGTGATGCCACTGGACGAAGCGCCGAAATTGAACAAAAGCCCGATGATAACAAGTGGCCAAAGCAGTTGCGATACAATGTTTGAGACGGGAACGAGAGCGTTTCTAATTTGATAGGGCAGGTAGTTTTCTTTTTTTTGAAGGGCGTGTCCAAATTCGTGACAAGCAACACCGAGGGCAGAGATAGAAGAAGAATTAAAGACGTTTGTCGACAGTGCAATTTCCTGCGTTTTGGGGTTATAATGGTCGGTCAATGTGCCAGAAACATTTTTGACAGAGATTTGTTTAAGGCCAGAAACGTCTAATAAACGGCGAAGAAGGTCGTTTGCCTTCACGCCGCTTTGTGCTTGCACAGTTGAAAATTCATTAAAAGTGGAAGTTACTTTGGATTGAGCATAAATGGCGAGAATGATGCCCGGCAAAAGAATTA
>CAZJEU010000064.1:0-4119 GCA_964545115.1 uncultured Christensenella sp.
ACAAAATAAAAATTATTTGTCTTGGAAACATTTTGTTTAGTTTTGACAAAAAAAGACTTTTAAGATAAAATAATCTCGATGGATAAAAAGATTGAATCAAAAAAAATCATAAATTTCCGACCGCTTTTCTTCATTTTTATCATAGGTGCATTTTGCATCTATTTTTCTTTTTTAAGCACAAATTCTCCTTTCTATCTTTTTCTTTTCACTCTGCCACTCGCATTTTTGCTTTATGTGACACTTAAACAAAGATATCTTTTGCTCGTTTTTTCCACTCTCTTTTTTGTTTTCATTTCCATTTTCACCTTTTTCCACATTTCAAATTTTAATGATGGCAACTTTTCAAACACGCCCGTTTTGTTGACGGCAAAAATTGAAAAGGTCACATTTGTTAATGATAATTTTTACTATCTAACTCTCTCAAACGGTAGCGTTCTTTTGCAAAATAATTCGACACAAAAATTAAACGGCAACGTCAGCGTGGGAGTTAATGTTTATGATACAGACGATTTTTCTCTCACACAATTCTCTCAGATTGCTTTTCAAACGCACCTTTCTAGCATAGACGTTAAAGACGAAAATGGGGAACTCAACACCTTTTTTTTAAAATGGAACATCAGGTATGAAACAGGCAACACAAGTTTAAGTGCTATAACTTTTTTGAAAGATGACAGCACCTTGATTGAAAAATTTCAAACATATAACAAAACTCTTTTAATGGAAAATTTTGGCGAAACGAAAGGCGGGCTGGTTTTTCATATTTTATATGGTGACAAATCCTCTTCTCCCAAAGAAATTGTGGAACAGTTTGCTTTTGCCGGAGTGGTTCATGTGCTCTCCGTGTCGGGACTTCACGTAGGTTTAATTGTGTTTTTGTTAATGTTTTTCCTTTCAAAATTGCACCTTAAAGACCACACAAAATTTATAATCATTACTATTTTTCTCAGCCTTTTCTGCACTTTTTGTTCCTTTTCGCCCTCAGTCGTTAGAGCCAGCATTATGGCTTTGATAGTGGTTACCTCCACCATCTTTTCGCGAAAGAACGACTTGTTAAATTCGCTTTCCTTCGCAGGAATAATTATACTGCTTTTTAATCCACTTTATCTTTTTGATGCTGGTTTTCAGATGAGTTTTGCTTCGATTTTTGGCATAATTTTAATTGCTTTTTCACTCAAATTTATCATAAAAAACAAAAAAACATATTCTTTTCTTCTGCCAGTTTTTTGCACGATTGCTGCCCAACTTATGATTTTACCTATCATCGCGACTATCTATGGCTACATTCCCACGTGGTCCATTCTGTTCAACCTTATAATATTGCCCCTATTTTCTTTAATGTATCCTTTGCTTTTTGTTATAAATATTATTGTCGCAGTTTTCCCTTTTTTTTCTTTTTTATATCTGTTTCCAAGCGCTTTTTTAGACGTAATTTTGTTCATCGTTTCAAGAGTTTCGCTACTTCCTTTTAACCTAATCTACACTCCGAAAATTTCCGTCACTTCCACGATAATTCTTTTTAGTGCAATTTATTTTGCTAGCAAATATGTCGTTCTAAAACTTTCAATCAAAAGCATCATCTCAATTTTTCTATTATCAATTTTTGCATTAACCATTTCCATCTCTTCCTTTTCGGCCGTCTGTTCATCAAATTTTTTCACATTCTACGAATCCGAGAGTTGCCTTGGAACGCTTTTTGCCACTCAAAAAAGTCAATTTTATTTGATTGAACCTGACCTTAACCGCAGCAAAGAGATTGCAGAAGAGTTGGAAAGACTGAAAATTAAGAAGTTAGACGGAGTCTTTATGTTAACTCATTCAAATTTTGAATCTACCAAAGTCCATCGTTATCTCTTCGATTTTTCACCGACAATTTATCTTCCGCAGGGAAGCATTCACCAAGCAGGACTCTCTTCAATGAATTTTGAAACTCAAATTTTAAGCAATGAAAAACTGGTTGTAAACGAAATTTTCTCCATAAGAAACGTTGAATATGATTCTTCACCTCTTGCTCTGATTTTCGAAATTCAAACAAGTAAGATAGTCTTTTTCTCAAAAGACATTGTGATGAATGTTGATTTAAAAAATTATATCTCAATAAATTTTGATTATGAAATATTGTGTGTTAAAATAGAGCAGAGTGAAAATTATGAGGAATGGCGAACCGAAATTGCAGCGTTAAATTTCTTTTTTAACAGTTCGTCCAAACAGTCTTTTGTCATTCCATAAAGGGAAAAATGATTTACGAAGAGTTAGAAAATCACTTAAAAAACGGTGTTTTGAATGCATATATAATCAACGGTGGGGAGAGTTTTCTCACTGTTATGGCACGCAATTCGATTGAAAACGCCCTAAATTTGGCACTTAGTGACTTTAATAAAAAAGTCTTTGCAGACGATTTTAAAGGAAGTGCCACAGATATTATTGATAGTTGCAAAGTGCTGCCACTCGGCAGCGAAAAAAGGTTTATTGTCGTAAACGATTATATCGGCAAAAAGAACGAAAGTGAGAAAAAGATTTTTCAGCAATATCTTTCTGACCCTAATCCCTCCACCTGTCTTCTGTTTTTTTCCACGAATAAAAGTGAATTTTTTGATTCCTTAAAATATAATGCCGAAAACATCGATTGCACCAAAGTCTCCCGAAACTTTCTCTTTCTCTTTTTAAAACAAAGGCTAGAAAAGCAAAATCTTTCCATCGAAAATGCGGCAATAAATAAATTTCTTGACAGTTGCAATTTTTCAATCTCAAAACTAGACACCGAAATTGACAAAATTGCTTCATTAAAACTCTTTGATTCCAACAAAAAAATCACCGAAAAAGACATTGAAGAAAACATTACAAAAAGTTTAGAATATGCTATTTTTGACTTATCAAACGCCCTTTCCAAAAAAGATGCCGACAAAGTTTATGCGCTCATTGATGTTATGCTTAAAAATAAAGAACAACCCGTTTCCATAATCTCTCTTTTGACGGGACATTTCAGAAGATTATTTTTCATTTCCCGCAGCGATTTTTCAAAAAAAGAATTGTCAGAAATGTTAGGAATCAAAGAATATGCAGTGACGAAATATGCGGAACAACTCTCTCTTTTTTCTCAAAGAAGACTTAAAGAACTTTTTGACCTTTGTTTAGAAGTGGAATTTCTTTCAAAAAGTGGGGGAATGGATGGCAAAAATGCCCTTAGTTTTCTCGTCGGAAATATTTTGAAAAAATGAATAATTTAAACTAATTTTCTATTTAATTTTATTTAGCTTATCTTTTGAATAAAAAGGCAGAAAGCACCGCAGAAAAGTAAAAAAAAGGGTTGCAAAAATTTTTTTTGTGTGATAGAATTGTCGAGTATCAAAAAAGGAGTCCTAAATGCCAAACATTAAATCTGCAAAGAAAAGAGTTTCCGTGATTGCAAGAAAGAAAAAAGAAAACCGATATGTAAAATCTACAATGGCAACGATGATTAAAAACTTCCGTGCCCTTGTTGCTGTCGATGCTGAAAAAGCAGAAAAACTTTTAAGTGATATCGTGTCATATATCGATTCTGCAAAGTCCAAAGGTGTCATTCACAAAAACAACGCCAGTCGAAAAGTGGCAAGATTAAACTTGCTTTTAAACAAAGCAAAGATTAAAGAAGCCCCTGAAAATGACACAATCGAACAAACGCAAGCCGTTGAAGAAAAACCTATTCAAGTGAAAACTGACGAAAAGCCGGCGAAAGCGGAGAAGGCGGAAACCTCTGAAAAAACAAAAAAAGTGGCGAAAACAAAAACAGTTAAAACAGAAGAAACAAAACCCAAAAAGCCGACTGAGAAAAAGCCAGCGGCAAAGAAATAAAAAAGAAAAATTGAGCGATGTCTCAATTTTTTTTATTTAAATTATGCAAAAATATTTTTACTATTGTCTTAGACACAAAAAGGAAAATATGATAAAATTGAACTATAAGTAAAAAGGAAAAAATATGAAAGATAAAATTTCTGCAATAGAAGCAAAAGAAAAATTTTTAAAAATTTATAATCAACACATCAAGCGGGAAGGGGCAAAAGAACTTTTGGAATATATTGAAAAATCTGACTTTTTCACAATGCCAGCAAGCACAAAATTTCACTCTAATTTCGAAGGTGGGCT
>CAZJEU010000065.1:0-4101 GCA_964545115.1 uncultured Christensenella sp.
ATCAATTAAAAGTTTACTTGGCAATGTCGGTTGCTCTTGCTTCACGGATAACATTCACCTTAATTTGACCGGGATACTGCAACTCACTTTCGATTTTCCTAGCAATGTCACTTGCCAAAAATACCATGCTCTCGTCAGTGATTTCTGTCGGTTTAACCACAACCCTAATCTCTCTTCCAGCTTGAATGGCAAAAGATTTTTCCACTCCTTTAAAGTCACTTGCAATCTTTTCTAGGTTTTCCAAGCGCTTGATATAAGCCCCTATTTGTTCCCTTCTGGCACCTGGACGACTGCTAGAAATTGCGTCGGCAGTTTGCACAATAATTGCTTCAAGCGAGTTAAATTCAACGTCGCCATGGTGTGCGTGAATGCAATGTATGACTTCGGGTGACTCTTTATATCTTTTCAAAATGTCAACGCCCAACGTCACGTGCGAGCCTTCTTGTTCGTGGTCAAGCGCTTTTCCGATATCGTGAAGAAGTCCGCCGCGTTTTGCAACTTTAACATTTGCGCCCAGTTCGCTGGCAAGCAAGCCAGAAATATAACAAACTTCAAGACTGTGTTTCAATGCATTTTGGCCATAACTCGTGCGATATTTCAACTTGCCCAGCGTTTTTATAAGTTCAGAGTGAAGCCCAATAATTCCTGCCTCAAAAACTGCGTTCTCGCCCGCTTCCTTAATGGTCGATTCGACATCTCTTTGAGCCCTTTCAACAATCTCTTCAATGCGCGCTGGATGAATTCGCCCTTCAAAAATCAGCTTTTCAAGAGCCACTCGCGCAATCTCTCTTCTAACGGGGTCAAAGCCCGAAAGCACCACTGCTTCGGGAGTGTCATCAATAATCAAATCGATGCCCGTTGCATTTTCAATCGCTCGAATGTTGCGTCCTTCCCGCCCAATAATTCGCCCTTTAAGTTCATCATTAGGCAACGGCACGACCGTCACAGTAATTTCAGAAGTGATGTTTGTCGCACATTTCTGCACCGCAAGGGTAACAATTTCTCTTGCGCGTTTTTCCGCCGTTTCGTTCGCTTCTTCTTCCAACTTTCGAATGGTGGAAGCGCAGTCGTGTTTTGCTTGGTCGACATACATGTTGACCAGATGATTTTTTGCTTCATCTTTGGTCATCCCAGACACTCTTTCCAGCGCCTGAGAAATTTTTTCTTGTTCCTTTTCCGTCTCTTTTTTTGCAATTTCCAGTTCAGTTTCTTTCGCTTTCATTTGACTTAACGCAACATCCAGCGACTCCACTTTTTTGTCGATTCCCTCTTCTTTTCGCATAAGGGAATCTTCTTTCAAACTCAGTCTATTTTCTGCCTTTGAAAGTTCGTTGTGCCTCTCGGCAATCTCTGCATCGTGCTTTTCTCTTAGATTATGAATTTCTTCTTTTGCTTCAAGAATTGCTTCTTTTTTCGCTGTTTTTGCCTCAGCGTAGGCGTTTTCGAGGATTTTTGTTGCACTATTTCTTGAATGAGCCGAGCGTTTTGAAGCGATAAGGAGCGAAACTCCTACGCCACCCCCAACGCAAACAAGACAAGCAACTAAAAGCCATATGATAGATATCATTTCAGTTACTTTTCCTTTTATTAAGATAATTATCAAAATTCAATAAGAAATTATTAAATACTTATAACCTTTGACGACTAATTTTATCAATAATTAGATAGAATGTCAACAAAAAACCAAGTCGCAGCAAAGGCAGCAAACATAACTTTGTTTTAGAATCGTTAATTTTTAATATCTATAATCTCAATGTTTTCAAGAGCATTTTTAATCAATAATTCTTTGTTTAAAAAGCGTTCATTTTGCAAAATCTTTGCCATCTTAGGATGAGTTATCGGATTTTTTGGCAAAAAAACATTGCAACAATCTTCAAAAGGTAATACTGAAATTTTATAAGCACCAATATTTTCAGAGATTTTTGAAATTTCTACTTTATCAAAACTTATAAGCGGACGAAAAACAGGCAAATCTTTGACTGCGTTGTCGGAAGAAGTGATGCCTTCCACCGTCTGACTGGCGACCTGCCCCAAATTTTCACCAGTAATGAGAGCCTGACAATGATTGTCCTTTGCCACTCTCTCGCCAATTTCCATCATAAATCGCCTTACCAACGTGACCATATATTCTCTGTCGCAATTTTTGTGAATTTCTTCTTGAATCTCGGTGAAAGGCACGACAAAAAGACGAATATCTCCGGTGTAACTTTTTAAAATATGAGCCAAATCCACCACTTTTTGCTTGGCTTGTTCGCTTGTATAAGGAAAACTGTGAAAATGAATAGCGCTTAACATAAGTCCTCGTTTTGCCATCAAAAATCCAGCAACAGGGCTGTCGATTCCGCCACTTAAAAGCAACATCGCCTTGCCCGCAGTCCCCACAGGCATACCGCCCAGCAAGGTAATTTTTTCATAAAAAATATATGTTTTTTTATTGTCTCTAATGTCAATATTTATAATTTTCTGCGGGTTATGCAAATCCACTTTTGAACGGTTATTTGCAAGCAAAATCACTCCGCCCATCTTTGCCGAAAGTTCAAAAGATTTTAGGGGAAAACTTTTATCTGCTCGCTTTGTTTCCACTTTAAATGACGATTCTCCCACAGAAATAGATTCACACACTTTTTGAATGTTTTCGAGCGAAGTGTCAATCTCTTTTGCAACACTTAGCGACACTAACCCAAAAACAGTTTTAAGAGAAGAAATAATCGCCTTTTTTTCTTCCATTTTGAAATGAGTTATCAGAAATCTCCCAGTAATTTTTTCCACCGTCAAAGAGAACTTTTTAAGTTTTCTTTTAATGTTTTTAAAAAGAGTGTTTTCAAAAAAAGCATAGTTTTTGCCTTTCA
Organism: uncultured Christensenella sp.; assembly: GCA_964545115.1. Taxonomy (GTDB): domain Bacteria; phylum Bacillota; class Clostridia; order Christensenellales; family UBA1242; genus UBA7862. The sequence goes on from CAZJEU010000065.1 coordinate 2,850, forward strand.
AAAAAATTTCTCCAAACCTTAATATTATAACTTCGTTTAATTTTTCATTCATCTTTTCACCCATTCAAAATTTTTAAACACTGTTTTAGTTCAAGCAAAAAAGCGTCTATCTCTTGTTCCAAATTATCAAAGCCAAAACTAACTCGCAGCGCTCCCATCACTTCATTTTTAGAATAATTCATTGCTTCAAGCACCCTGTTCCCCGCCAAATTGGTCGAACAGGCCGACCCTCTACCCACGCAAATTCCCTTACTATCAAGACATCTTTGCAGCACTTCTCCACGACAATTTTTAAAAATTAAACTTATAATATAAGGTGAACCTTTTTCGTCCGAGACAATTTTGACTCCCGAAAAATCTCTTTCTTTAAGTCTTGAAATCAATTTGTCTCTTAGCTTATTCACCTTTTCAAAATTAGCTTGAAAATTTTTAAAAACAATCTCCGCAGCCTTCAAAAATGACAAGATGCCGGCTGCATTCACAGTGCCTGAACGCAAGCCAAATTCCTGTCCGCCGCCGAAAGAAAGACTCTTTATTTTAGTATTTTTGGACACATAAAGCGCCCCTGTTCCTTTAAGACCTCCAACCTTGTGAGAGGAAATAGCGCACAAATTTACCCCTAAATCCCCCAAATTCAGTGCCACTTTGCCAAAACCCTGCACAGCATCCACGTGAAAAATAGCTTGTTTATTTTTAGAATTTATGATGTTCCTGATTTTTAGCAAGTCGTTGACTGCTCCCGTTTCATTATTGACAAAAATGGTAGATACAAAAACGACATTCTCGTTCATCATCCTAGAAAAAGCGTCATAATCTAGCTGTCCATTTTGTTGAAGAGGAATAAACTTAACATCATAACCACGATCAAAAAGTTCTTTGGCACAATTATGAACGGAAGGATGTTCCCCATTTGAAAAAAGATAAGTTGCTTTTTTGTTTGTAGCACTCGAAAAAATGGCAATATTATTTGCCTCTGTTGCTCCCGATGTAAAAATTATATTGTCATTTTCAGTGTCTGCATTTAAAAGTTTTAACAAAGATTTTCTGGCTCTATCAATTTTTTTTTGCAATTCAAAACTAGCAGCACATCCGCCAGACGGATTGAAAAACTCGTTAAGGCTAACATTTTCATGCGCTTTTATCACGTCTTTGAATGGTTTTGTTGTCGCAGCATTATCAAAATAAATCATTCTCAGTCACCCAGACTTTTAAGTTCAATGCCATTTTCTTTGTATCTTTCAATCACCGCAGA
>CAZJEU010000066.1:0-4095 GCA_964545115.1 uncultured Christensenella sp.
TCACTCATAATAAATGGAATTATATAATATCTTCCATATCTATCTGTAAAGTCGTTTAAAAAACTTCGGTTTTGATAGATGCTCAAAAACTCTTTTGCCATTTTGCTATGTTTTTCGCAGCCCATCACTGCCGCTTCGATGGTCTTATTATATTCATAGCAGGTAAAAAATTTTTCGTTCAAAAAGGGGTCAAAAGATTTTAACACTTCCACATCTGTGTCAAGATAAATTCCGCCCTCGTTATATAAAATCCACAACCTTAAAAAGTCGGTGGCAAAAGACCATTTTTTTGCACTGAGTGCTTCATCCAAAAATTTATTTTCAGGAAGTTTTCTTATCTCTTCCACTTCTTTCATTGACCACGCTTTTATTTCATAGTCAGGCAAGACCTTACTCCATGTCGACATGCAATTTTTCATAAGGTCTGGCTTTTCATCTTTACTAAACCACACGTAATGAATTACTTTTGGTATCATATATTTCTCCCATTTTTCTAATTTTTTATTATGAACTTCACCGCTTCCATAAGGTTGTCAACAACTGCATCTGCCGTTACATTAAACTTGTTATCATCCTTACCTGTTTTAACAAAGATTGTTTTAAGCCCTGCATTCACACCTGTCTGGATGTCTGTTGATGAGTCGCCCACCATAAAAGATTTTGAAATGTCAACGTTATGCTTCTCACACATTTTCTCAATCATTTTTGTTTTTGGCTTTCTGCAATCACAATCAAATTTAAGGCTGGCAACCTCTCCTTCAAAACCTTTGTCTGGATGATGAGGGCAAAAGACTATATCATCTAAATACGATCCCGCACAACCCAACTGCGTCTCCATTTTTTTGTGAATGTCATAAAGCGTTTCGACACTGCATTCTCCTCTTGCGACAACAGGTTGGTTCGTCACCACGATAGCAAGATAGCCGCTTTGGTTAATCAGTTTTATGGCATCGCTAACATAAGGTAGAAGTTCAAATTTTTCGGTGGTATTTATAAATCCATTACTTTTGTTTATCGTTCCATCTCTGTCCAAGAAAATGCATTTTTGTTTGTTGCAGAGTTTTCTTTCTTCCACCACATTATTTTTCAGGTCACTTTCTGCTTGCTTAATTCTATCATAAGTGCCAACATCTTTGACGTATTCAGAGGTCTTATAGGAAAACACTCTGCCAGTTGGAATTAAACTTTTAACAAACTCGTTTTCAAAATTACGTTTTTCAACCGTTTTTATGGTTTCTAATGCGCTGGGACTTATGACGGCAACTCCTGAGGTGACAAGATTCTTATAAAAATAATCTCTATTGTTATGTTTAGAATCGAAAGAAGTGATGATATTGTCTTCGTTTGCCACCACAATGTCGCTGTCAAAAGGATGAGAGTTTGGGTGAGTGACAAGTGTTATAAGCGAATTATTCTTTTTGTGCTCCTGCATTAGACGACTAAAATCGAGTCCCAAAACTAAATCGCCATTTAAAAAAATAAAATCATCATCAACTTTGTTTTTTAAATAATATAATGCACCTGCTGTGCCAAGAGGAGCGTCTTCTACGATATATTCAATCTTAACTCCAAAATCGCTGCCGTCTTTAAAAAACTCCATTATCGACTCTTTGAGATGCCCCACTATGAATATAAAATTTTTTACTCCGTTTTCTTTTAAAAGCTCCACTTGTCTTAACAAAATGGGCTTGTTTAAAATGGGCACCATAGCCTTTGCTAATTCATTTTTTGTCAATTCAATAAGGCGAGTGCCCTTGCCCCCTGCTACAATAACTGCAATCAATTTTAAACCTCTAACTTATTTTTTCCAAACATCATTTCTTCAACAACAGCACAAATTATGTGATAGCAAACAATATGCCCCTCTTGAATGTGGGGTGTAACTGTGTGCGGGATTTTAATTTTATGGTCGCTTAGCATGTCCATCTCACATTGTTTATCCCCCATCAATCCAACATTTATAATGCCGCTTTGTCTGCAAAGTTTCATAGCCTCGACAATGTTTTCTGAGTTTCCGGAAGTGGAAATGCCAATAAAAACATCTCCCTTTTTCGCGTTTGCTTGAAGTTGCTTAACAAAAATCTTGTCAAAAGAAAAATCATTGCCCACCGCCGTGAGAATGGAAGAGTCGGTAGTCAGTGCGATGCAAGCAAGCGGTGGCCGATCGAAAAAAAACTTGTTAACAAGTTCTCCTGCAATGTGTTGGGCATCTCCTGCACTTCCACCATTCCCAGCAATCAAGACTTTGCCGCCTCTTTTGTAGCACTTAACAATCTCTTCTGAAATTTCCAAGAGGCTCTTTTTCAACTTTTCATCTTTTAACATAATTCTTTTTAAGTCTGCCGTTTCTTTTAAATAGTTTTCAATAAATTCTTTCATTTTTTTCCCTTTTTTTGTCGTAAATAACCCACCCTTCTGTACCTTCATTTGTAAAATTGATTGTGTAGACATCTCCGCCCAATTCTTTTAGTTTTTTTATCAAATTATATCTTTTTGATGGGTCTGCATATATCATCATAAAACCGCCACCACCAGCACCAGAAATCTTTGCTGACTGGCCGCCATTTTCTAAAATATAATTATAAGTCTTTTCAATGTTTTCATTTGAGATGATGCTTGAAGTTCCCTTCTTTGCTTCCCAAGAGTCTTTAAGACAATCTGAGAAACCACCGAAATCTCCTTTTAAAATGCATTCTTTCATTTTATACGCACTTTCTTTTAGTTTGTGAGTCATTTCAAGAGGCTTTTCTTCTTTCGTTTTTGCAACTTTAATTATGTTGTCAATAATTTCTGCCGACGAACGAGACACTCCTGTGAAATATAGCACAAGCGAACTTTCAAGTTCACTTTTTATCCAATTTTTAATTCTAAGCGGATTTATTATGGCGTTGTCTTTGGAAAATTCCATAAAATTGAAGCCGCCAAATGTTGCTGCATACTGGTCTTGCCGTCCACCGCTAAATTTAAGTTCTTCTCTTTCTATGATATAGGCGGTTTTTGCAATGTCATATTCTCCCATAGGCAATTGAAGCCATTCGACAAAGGCCTTTAAGATGGTGACAATCATAGTCGAACTAGTGCCCAGTCCTGAGCCAGCTGGGGCATCGGCATAGGTATATGCCCTAAAAGAAAGGGGGTTATTTTTATTATAATGCTTCACAATATGATTGTAGACGCCTTTAAAAAGCACCGCAACCTTGTCGCTTACATCCAGTTCTTTTTCGGCTTTTCCCACAAATTTTTGATTTTGGTCAGCGCATTCAATTTCGACCAAATTATCTTTTGTGGGAATAATGGTGCAATAGGCATACATATCCACCGTTGCATTTAACACCGCTCCTCCAAACACATCGCAATAGGGCGACACATCGGTGCCTCCACCTGCCAAACCAATGCGCAGTGGTGCTCTTGACCTTATAATCAATTCTTTTTCTCCTTTAAAATATTTTGTATAAAACTAATAGCTTGTTTTTTCAGTTCGTCTTTGGTTGGCGTTTTGTTAAAGAATGCTATTGCTCCTTTTGACAATCTTTTTCTAAGATTAACATCATTTAAAAGCAACTCTATTTTATTTTTGAAGTCTTTATAGTCTTTTGGCTTAGCAAGCAGGCCGTTCTCACCGTCTTTAACTGAGTAGGGCATTGCCGAAATGTCGAATGCTATCACAGGCAAGCCATGTTGCATGGCTTCAATCATAGCAATCCCGTAACCTTCTAAAAGAGAAGGAAAGACAAAGAATGCGGCTTTTGAAAGAAGGGTGTTTTTCTCTTCATCAGACACCTTGTTGCAAAACTCAATTTTACCTTCAATTCCACCTTTTTTTGCCAAGTTTTTAACCTTTCTTACATATTTTGGGCATTCATTTTCATCTCCCACAATTTTAAGGTTAAACTCCTTATTAGCCAGCAAAGTTAAGGCTTTTATCAACAAAGTCAATCCCTTTCTTTCAATTAAACTGCCAATAAAAATGAGTTGATTTCCTTCGCAACTAGACAAGTTTATATTATCATTTCTCTCAATTGCAGATTCAAGAAGGAAAGTTTTTTGTGGATTAAAAAGATTCATCTTTTTAGCAATATCAAAGGTTGGTTTGCA
>CAZJEU010000067.1:0-4064 GCA_964545115.1 uncultured Christensenella sp.
AGTTCGAGTCTGCCCAGAAGCTCCAATAAAAAAACGCTTTTATCGAGCGTTTTTTATTTTTTTAAAATTGAGTCTTTTTAATTAAGACGGGTTTTCAGTATTATTTTCTTCATTTTCGGTGCCACTTTTAGAAATTTCTTCCGAAACTTTCAAAACTTCTGGCTCTTGTTGCATTGCTTTTAGGCTAAGTGAGACTTTACTATTTTCAACGTCAATCTCAATAATTTTTAAGTCTAACTGTTGTCTCAATTTTGCCACTTCATAAATATTTTTGACATAATAATGCGAGGCGTCCTTAACGTGCAGCAAGCCTGTCAAATCATCTTTAAAATTGACAATAGCACCAAATGGCAAAATCTTTTTAACTTCCCCATGCACCACGTCGCCCACATTAAGCGACTTTATTTTTTCCGTCAAAGGGTTTTCTTGCAAGGATTTAAAACTTAATGCCACGCGTTTGTTTTCTCTGTCACAACGCAAAACTCTAAACTCGTATGTCTTTTCCAATTCCAATTCATCTCGGGCAGTTTTAGATTTTTCCCAACTAACTTCGCTGTTGTGCACCAGACAATCCACCCCAGCAACGTTGACAAAAGCCCCAAAATCAGTAAAGCGCACCACCTTTCCCTTAACAATCTTATTTTCAAAAATAGATTGCCAAAAGGCATTCTCCACATCTAGTCTTTCGCCCTCTTCAAAGGCTTTAATTGAAGCAATAATCTTCTTCGCTAGCAAATCAATCTCCACCACGACGGCACGAAGTTGCTTATTTACGTAGTTTTCAAAATTATATTCTATGTGTCGAATGGAAATTTGGCTGGCTGGAATAAACACTTCGAAACTGCCCAGATTAGAAATCAAACCAGCACGATTATATCCAACAATAATCAAGTCGACAGCGTCACCCACTTGCAAATCATTGACAAGTTCATTCCCTTTTTTCAGTTCGTCTGCTTTCTTTTTAGAAACAACCACAGCGCCACTTTCATCTTTTGTGCTAACAATAATAGCGTCAAAAACATCGCCCACTTTCAAGTCCGCAATACAGTCATCTTCCTCAGCCGAAAAAGGAATAATGCCGTCCTTTTTCCCTCCGATATTAACCAAAAGAGCACTTTTAAGCCTTTGCACCACTGTTGCCTGAACTTTTGCGCCCATTTTAAAACGAGTGAAAGTACGGTCAATGCTGTCCAAATCGAATTTCTCGTCCATTATAAATTTCTCCTAAAAGATAGTATATCAAAAAAAACAAGAATCCAAAAATGTTTTTAGCGTTATTTTTTGCTTCGTTCTCTTTTTAAATTCTTAACAATCTTTTGTTCAGTCGCATATTTTTCATATTGGTTTTTTAACTCCAAAATTTTTTCTTTCAAAATTTTCTCCGCAGCTTCCAGCGTTTCTTTATCCAATCTTTTATCATAAAAATCATTCAACTCAAACGCTTCTCCCACCACTATCTCGTTTTTCTTAAAAAATTTATGTTTCTTTGCAATATAAAGCGGAATAAGTGGCGTTTTAGACTTGATGGCAAAAAAACACGCCCCTGCTTTCACTGGGTCGCTCTCGGCAAAATCAGCTTTTCGAGTTCCTTCGGGGAAGATGCCGACACTCTCTTTTTTCGCAATCAAATCCAACACGATTTTGGTCTGAGCAAGAGTTAAACCTTTTTTTCTATCAAACCCAATTCCACCAAATTGTCTTAAAAAAAAGGCATTAAATTTATTTTTATAAAGTTCGATTTTAGACAAATATCTAATCCGACGCCTAAACACAAAGTCCACTAAAATGGGGTCGAAATTACTTTTATGATTCCCTACAATAATATAATTTTGCTTTTTTGAAATGTTTTTTCTGCCAAACACTTTGAACGGCGCAAAAAGGGAAATAAATATAAAAACCAACACATAACAAAACCAAAAAATCATTCTTCACCTCAGAACTTAATTTGACTATAAGATATTTTATCAAAAATTTTTATCTTTGTGAAATTCTTTTGATTAAAAGAGTTAGAAAAAGACGGTTTAATCCGTCTGATTTTCGTTTTCTGCAACAATATTTCTCAGCTGTTCCACTTCTTGAATTTTAAGCGCTCTCATTTCGCCACGTTTCAAACCGCCCAACTTCAAACTGCCAACTGCCAATCGTTTCAAGAAAATAACTTCTCGATGAATAGCAGCAAACATCTTTCTAATCTCACGATTTTTCCCTTCAAAAATGGTTACTTCCAGTCGGGAAATACCCTCTTCAAAATTCAAAAGTTTCACCTTGCTTTTGCCATATCGCTCGCCATCCACCACCACTCCTGCACGCAAAACAGCCATCTCACTTTCTTTCACTTCCCCTTCCACCTTCACCACGTAAGTCTTTGCCACAGCGAATTTTGGATGAGAAAGTTTAAATGCAAGGTCGCCATCATTGGTCAAAATCAAAAGCCCTTCACTGTCATAATCCAGTCGCCCCACCGGGAAAACGCGCTTGTCCAAATCGCCCAAAAGGTGAGCAATCGAACGCCTGTCACGGTCGTCACTCATCGTCGTAACATATCCTTTCGGCTTGTTTAACATAAGATAAATAAAATCTTTCGTAGGCACGATTTCGATGTCGTTCAAAGTGACTCTATCTTTTTTCTCGTCCACTTCCGTCGCGAGATTCGTCACCACTTCGCCGTTTATTTTCACCATTCTATCCAACACAAAATCTTCCGCTTTTCGCCTTGAACACACGCCACAAGCAGCAATATATTTGTTTATTCTCATCTTTCACAACCAATTATCTAAAATCTTTTTAAGTTCTTCCTTAGAATCCACACTATCGACTCTTTCAATACTATATAATTTTTCTTCAAAAATCAAGTTATTATCATAATAAATCTTAACACTCCCCATTTCCTGGTCTTTTGAAATAGGCGCTTTTTGCAATTTTTCATAAACATATTCAACCGAATATCTCTCAATCTCTCCCTCTTTCACCACCACTCCATAACCATTTTTATTGTAAAGTCTTACCGTCGGAGAGTTGCCATTTTCCACCAAAACATCGTCCACAAACTTATATCTGGGCAAAATTTCGAAAAATTTATATTCATTCAAACCCTTTTCCAAAAGTCGCGCGCTATCTTCAAACATTGGCCCGCAGTTCAAAACGACACAAGCAAGCTGCGTCCCTTCTCGTTCGCAAGCCGAAACAAGACAACGACCAGCATTTCTGGTATACCCTGTTTTCACCCCAATGCATCCTTCAAGACTGCTCAACAATTTATTTTTATTTATCAAAGTGCGCGCCGTATTGTTCTGTGTTGCTAAAATTTTATGACTCTTAGTAGACACAATCTTTTTGAAAACAGGATTTTTTAAAGCATAACTGGTGATTTTCGCAAGGTCAAATGCCGTCGAATAATGATTTTCATCGTTAAGGCCGTGCGGAGTGACGAAATTGCTGTTTTTTGCACCGCATTTTAGGGCCATTTCATTCATCATATATGCAAATTTTTGCAAACTTCCATCGCCCACTTCCAGTGCCAAAGTGTGTGCAGCATCGTTGCCCGATTGCAACATAAGTCCATAAAGCAAATCCAAAATGCTCAGTTGCTCCTTCTCTCGCAGATAAATGGAACTTCCTTCCACCAGCGTTGCCGCCTTTTCCACTGTCACCAATTTTTCCAAATCGGAACAATTTTCCAGCACCGTCAACGCACACAAAATCTTCGTCGTGCTGGCAATGGGCAAAGGCGCCCCTTCATTTTTTGAATATAAAACAGTGTCATTTGTCGTTTCGATCACCACCATACTCTGTGCCGAAGTAGGCACCTGTTCAAATTTAATAACCTTGTTTCCTTGCGCCTTTTGCAAAATATTTTCTTCATTTTCACTTTTGAAAAGTTCATTGTTAAATTTAGCATTTTCTTGACTTTTTGCTTGTACCGTAAAGTTTTTAGAAAAAGTAATTGTTTGCAAATCGCAATTTAATGCCGAAAAAGCAAAAACCAACAGCAGAAAAATTATAAAGGTTTTTAATATAAACTTTTTCATCTCTCCCCCTATTTTATCGTTTTCGCAATGCTGCTC
>CAZJEU010000068.1:0-4034 GCA_964545115.1 uncultured Christensenella sp.
TGTGCTGCACCAGTAATCATATTTTTGACATAGTCGGCGTGCCCTGGGCAGTCGACGTGTGCATAGTGACGCTTTTCCGTTTGATATTCAACGTGAGAAGTGTTGATTGTGATGCCTCTTGCTTTTTCTTCGGGGGCTTTGTCGATGTCTTCATAGCGCATCTTTTGCCCACCATTTTTAACAGCGCTATACATTGTGATTGCTGCTGTTAAAGTTGTTTTGCCGTGGTCAACGTGGCCGATTGTGCCGATGTTGATGTGTGGCTTGTTTCTGTCGAATTTAACTTTTGCCATAATTTTTTGATATCCTCCTAAAAATCTTTATCAATTATATTTCATTTTAATGTTATGTCAAGTGTTATTATACTTTTTTGTCTTTTTTTTGTCAACCGTTTTTATTTGGTTTAATTTTGACAAGGTGGGCTGATAAAAAGCGGTTTTTATGCTTTTTTCTTTTCCACAATTATACCCTCTGCAATGCTTTTGGGTACTTCGAAATAATGCGAGAATTCCATTGTAAAAGTGCCTCTGCCTTGCGTGGATGAACGAAGGACGGTGGCGTAGCCAAACATTTCAGCAAGTGGAACGGTGGCATTGATTGCAATGGAGCCCATTCTTGTTTCGGTGCCTTGCAAGACTCCTCGTCTGCTGGTTAAGCCACCCATAACGGTGCCGAGGTAGTCTTCGGGAACTTCCACTTGAATTTTCATAATAGGTTCCAAAATGGTGGGGTTCGCTTTTCTGGCGGCTTCCTTGAATGCCATTGACCCAGCAATTTTGTATGCCATTTCGGATGAGTCGACATCGTGAGAGGAGCCGTCGAAAACTGTTACTCTAAAGTCCACTGTTTCGTAGCCAGCCAGCACGCCGCTTTGTCTTGCTTCTTTAATGCCGTTGTCGATGGCAGGAATGAATTCCTTTGGAATGGCGCCGCCGACCACTTTATCTACAAACTCGTAGCCTTTGCCCGGTTCTAATGGTTCCAGACGAATCCAGCAATGACCATATTGACCATGACCACCTGTTTGCTTAATATACTTGCCTTCTTGTTCCACTGTGCTTTTGATAGTTTCGCGATAACTAACTTGGGGTCGTCCGACGTTTACGTCGACATTGAACTCACGTTTAAGTCTGTCTACGATAACTTCCAAATAAAGTTCGCCCATGCCTGCAATTATTGTTTGACCAGAATCTTGGTCTGTCCACGTTTTGAAAGTGGGGTCTTCTTCGGCAAGTTTTATCAAAGCGTTCACCATTTTTTCCTGTCCTTGTTTGTTGACTGGTTCAATGGCGATGTTGATGACTGGCTCTGGGAAAATCATACTTTCAAGAATGATAGGATGGTCGCTGTCGCAAAGGGTGTTGCCTGTGGTGGTGTTTTTGAGCCCGACAATGGCAACGATGTCTCCAGCGTGAGCTTCGTCGATGTCTTCACGGTGATTGGCGTGCATTCTAAGCAATCTGCCAATGCGTTCTTTGGTGCCTTTCACTGAATTTAGGGCATAACTGCCAGCTTTGAGGGTGCCAGAATAAACTCTGAAATAACTTATTCTGCCCACAAAGGGGTCAGTTGCCACTTTGAAAACAAGCCCGCTCATTGGTTCTTTGTCGTCTGCTTTACGATATTCTTCCTGTTCGCCATCAAGTTTGGTGCCTTTTACGTCGGGAATGTCGATGGGACTGGGAAGGTAGTCTATGACGGCATCAAGCATTTTCTGAACGCCTTTGTTTTTGAATGAACTGCCACAAGTGACCGGCGTGATTTTAAGGTCGATAGTCGCTTGGCGAATGGCTTTTTTAAGTTCTGGAACGGTGATTTCTTCGCCTGCGAAAAACTTTTCTAGTAAGGCGTCATCGGTTTCCGCCACGGCTTCCACCAATTGAGCGCGATATTCTTTTGCTTTTTCTATCATATCCTCGGGAATGGGTCCCGTTACCATGTCGACACCTAAGTCGTCGTTATAGATGATTGAATCCATCTCTACAAGGTCGACAATACCTTTGAAACTGGCGTCCTGACCGATGGGAAGTTGGATGGGGACGGCATTAGCTTTAAGGCGGTCTTTCATCATATCGATTGCCCGATAGAAATTGGCATCATCTCTATCCATTTTGTTGATGTATGCCATGCGAGGGACATGATATCTGTCGGCTTGACGCCACACGGTTTCTGACTGTGGTTGAACTCCTCCACGGGCACAAAAAACTGCCACTGCTCCGTCTAAGACTTTTAGGCTTCTTTCCACTTCAACTGTAAAGTCGACGTGCCCAGGGGTGTCGATAACGTTGATGACGTGTCCTTTCCAGTGTGCTGTGGTGCAGGCACTGGTGATGGTTATGCCTCGTTTTTGTTCTTGCTCCATCCAGTCCATCGTGGCGGCGCCGTCGTGCACTTCGCCTATTTTATGAGTTCTGCCTGTGTAGAATAAAATTCTCTCTGAGGTGGTTGTTTTCCCAGCATCAATGTGAGCCATTATGCCGATATTTCTATATGTTTCTATTGGGAAACTTCTTGCCATTTCTTCTCCTTTTTTGGGGGTTTTTTACCATTTGAAATGCGCGAAAGCTTTGTTTGCTTCTGCCATTCTGTGCATTTCTTCTTTTCTTTTCACTGCGCCGCCGGTGCCATTATAGGCATCGATAAGTTCGGCAGCGAGTTTTTTATTCATTTCTTTATCGCCACTGCGTTTTCTGGCGAATTGGACAATCCAACGAATGCCGAGTGTTTGGCGTCTGTCGGGACGAATTTCGCTGGGAACTTGATAAGTTGCTCCGCCTACACGACGTGACCTTGTTTCCAAAACGGGCTTGGCATTTTCAAGCGCTTTGGTGAAAACCGTCAATGGGTCGGTGGCTAATTTTTCTTTGACAATGTCGAATGCACTGTAAACAATTCCGAAAGCGACGCCCTTTTTGCCAAACATCATAACTTGATTGACAAGTTTGGTGACTGTTTTTGAGCCATATATTGGGTCGGGCAATACTTCACGTTTGACTGCACGATTTCTTCTAGACATTTTCTCCTCCTTGTTTTTTTGCTTGGTTGTGAACCAAAATATTTGTTAAAAAATTGTTCTGAATTTTACTTGGCTTTTTTGGCGCCATATTTAGAGCGCGCCTGTTTGCGTTTTGCCACACCGGCGGCATCGAGTGTGCCACGGACGATGTGATATCTCACGCCCGGCAAGTCTTTGACCTTTCCACCGCGGATGAGAACGACGCTGTGCTCTTGTAGGTTGTGCCCTTCGCCGGGAATGTATGTGGTGCCCTCTTGACCGTTGGACAGCCTTACTCTGGCGATTTTCCTCAGCGCTGAGTTTGGCTTTTTGGGTGAAGTGGTGGTGACTGAAAGGCAAACGCCTCGCTTTTGCGGGTTCCCTTCAAGAATGGGCGTTTTAGACTTTTTTGTTCCAACGCTTCTGCCATGGCGCACAAGTTGATTGATTGTAGGCATATTTTCCTCCCTTTTTAGTTTGCGAAAAACTCTCTAAATTGCAACTGATTGAGAATTTTTCTCTTAAAAAATTTTGGAATTTTTAAAAGACTTTGTGGAATGACTGGTCTTTAAAAGTTATCTTTCATTTTTTAAGGCGCAGGACAAGACCTGCATTGAACAATTTATTTTGCGTTCCAAACAAATAAACAGATTGGATTACGGCGCACTTTCGCACCATATTACAACGAGACTATATTATCAAAAGCACAAAAAAAAGTCAACTCCTAATTGACTTTTTCTCATAATTCTTTCAGTTTTTAACTTTGGCTTATGCAAAATCGGCGGGCTTTTTGGCAGAGTGTTTGACTTCGGCATCTACCAGCATAACGATTTCGTCCTTATGTTGTGTTTTTGCTTCTAAAAAAGTGCGTGGTTTTTCTACCACTTCGCCATACATTTTGAGAGAGAGCTTACAATAATCTCGCAGATAACGGCGGGCTGTGAAGAATGCTTCTTCCACTGTTTTGCCTTGACAAAACAGCCGAAGGTCGTCGAAAGCGACGATATAATTATCGTTTTCTTTGTCGTGATAGAAGACT
>CAZJEU010000069.1:0-3927 GCA_964545115.1 uncultured Christensenella sp.
TAATTGTCAGTTTTCTTATCAAGTTTACGGGTGACGTCTAACGGTCAAGTATAAGCGTAGTGCGGGTTTCCGTGATGACATTTTCATTTTATCCGGAATTTTATTACGTGAAGAATTGTTAATTTAGCAATAAATCCCGCATTATGCTTATACAATGTTGTAGGTAGTGCTTCAAAAGAAGGATTTTGTACCCTCCGAAAGCGTAAACTGTAACTTATGTCTTTTGAAAATTCATGTGCCCGTTTAAGAACTTTAAATTGTTTTAGACCTTGGCAACGGAACGTACTCTTCTTCATCACTTGGTACTAAGGGAAAAGCTTTATGGTTTTGTTCTTCCCAATCTCGCTTCGCTTTTTCGATGACTTCTTTGTCGGAGTTTACAAAATTCCAATAAATAAACCGTTCTTCTTCAAAAGGAATGCCTCCAAAAATATAGATTGTGCTGTTGGCTTCAATTTCAAAAGTGCACAATGTGCTGTCTTTTGCTACTAAAATCTGTTTGGATTCATAGTTAAATCCATCCGCATTGATGCTGCCTTCCAAAATATACAAGGCACTTTCGCCATAGAGATTTTCTCCGATGTTGATTTGTTGTTTGCTGCTGCTTTTTATTTCTATAAAATAAAGTTCGCTGTGCACAGGAACAGGGGAGGTTTTACCAAAAGCTGTTCCGGCGATTAATTTAAATTCCGCTCCTTGTTCTTGCCAATGTGGAATTTCAGTTTCTTCGATGTGGGCAAAACTAGGTTCGCATTGCTCTAAATGCTTGGGCAGCGCCACCCAAATTTGCAATCCGTGTAACACTTTTTCCGTAGGTCTTATATATTCTGGTGTTCTTTCAGAATGTACAACCCCTTTTCCTGCGGTCATCCAATTGACGGCTCCGGGTTTGATTTCTATCTGTGAACCCAAACTGTCTTTGTGAAAAATGGATCCTTCAAATAAAAAAGTAAGTGTAGATAATCCGATATGCGGATGCGGCGGCACATCTAGATGCTCATCTGGACTCATTTTGGCGGGTCCCATATGATCGATAAAAACGAAAGGGCCAACTGCTCTTTTTTGACGAAAAGGCAACAAACGTCCTACCATAAAGTTACCAATACTGGCGGCGCGCTCGGCTATAATTAATGCTGTGTTCGACATAATTTTTTTATTAAAGTTACTGTTTTTTTAAAAGCATATTAGGAGTTAACCCTAAAGCAACTCCTAATATGACTGTCATTAAACCGGGAATTTTGATTAGGCCAGAACATCTCTGATACTTTCATCTTGATCAAATCTCCTTTTTGCGTAGGGACAAAGTGGAATGATTTTTACCTCATTTTTTCTTGCATAATCTACGCCTGCCTGGACTAGAGTTTTTGCAAATTCTTTTCCGCTAAACTTTTCGTCAACGCTGGTATGGTCAATAATAAACTTCTCTTTTCCAGCCCAAGTGTAGGTCATTTCTCCTGCCATTTCATTGTTTTCAGAAATCACAAAACGACCTTTCTTGCCATCATCTTCTTGTTTTATGCCTATCATAATTCTTCGATTTTTTTTAAATTAATCTTCTAAATATCCGAATTTACCGAGGTTGAAATCATTAAACGCTTCCATCAATTCTTGTCTGGTATTCATCACGAAAGGACCTTGAGCCGCAATGGGTTCGTTGATAGGTTCCCCACTTAAAACCAAGACAACTGCATCATCCGAGGCTTCAATTTCAAAAGTTTCACCATCGTTTGCCATTAATGCCAAATGGTCTGTGGGTGCTTTGTCTTTGCCATTGACGATAATATTTCCTTCAATCACAAGAAGTGCGGTGTTGTATGATGCTGGAAACTGAAGTTCGGCTTTTCCACCTTTATTTAGCTTAACATTAAAGAGGTTTATGGGCGTAAAGGTGGAAGCAACTCCTTGGGTATCCTCATACTGTCCAGCGATTACTTCGATAGTTCCTGCATTATTGTTCAATTTATGACGGCTGATATCTTCATATTTTATCGCCTGATATTTCGGATTGGTTTTTTTGTCCTTTGCTAGCAAGTTGACCCAAAGCTGCACCATCTGAAAATCGCCACCTTTTTTGCTCCATTCTTCCTCGTGATATTCTTTGTGCAATACACCACTTGCCGCAGTCATCCATTGCACATCACCTTCCGCTATTATTCCGCCACCGCCGCTGCTGTCGTGATGGGCAACGCTGCCTTTATAAGCAATAGTTACCGTTTCAAAACCTTTGTGCGGATGCACGCCAACACCTTTTGGTTTGGTTGAAGGAGGAAAATTATAGGTGGAATTATAGTCCAGCAAAATAAACGGGCTCATCCGTTGCATATCCATTTTTTCTGTGCTGGGGATAAAATTGTGTACCCGAAAACCATCTCCAACAAAATGGGGTTCTCTTGGGCTTGCTATTAATTCTACTGTTTTTGTGTTCATTTTCTTAAAATTATTGTTTGATAAACTGGAGGTCTAAAACCAGCTTAACGCGATCACTTACCACAATGCTACCTGCCTCGGTCACGGAATTCCAGTTTAAACCAAATTCTTTTCTACTGATGTCTGCTGAAGCTTCAAATCCTGCTTTAGTTTGACCATAAGGATCCTCAGCAATGCCGTTAAAAATAACATCAATGGCTATTTCTTTCGTTGTATTTTTGATGGTTAAATCACCGATCATGGTTTCGCCATCAAATGATTTTGATTGAAACGTCAGTTCGGGGAAAGTTTCCGCATCAAAGAAATCTGCTGATTTTAAATGCTGATCTCTATCTTTGTTTTTGGTATCAATTGAGGCAATTTTCCCGGTGAAGGTGAAGTTTGCATTTTTGAAATTGTCGTTGTCTGTTTCTATAGAAGCATCAAAGTCACTGAAACTGCCTGATACCGTAGAGATCATCATGTGTTTTACCTTGAACCCAATTTCTGAGTGAGCTACATCTACTTTCCAATTTGTTTTTTCCATTTTTTCCATAATTAAAAAATTTACTTGTTTATATTTTTATTTGAAGCAAAGGTAGTATGGCAAAACGTACCGTGCATTGATGTATGGTAAGAAGTTATTTTCGGATTTTTTTCCTGGAAATTTCTTTACGCACTCTACTTAAGCTTTCAGGGGTAATTCCTAAATAGGAAGCGACCATAGTTTGTGGAACACGCACAAGTATGTTGGGGTACATTTCAATGAACTTTAAATATCGCTCTTCTGCAGAGGTGGCTAAAAGTTGGTGGATTCTGTTCTGTAATTGTCGGATGTGGTTGTGGAGCAATCTACTGTTGAATTCTGTAAATGAAGGGATTTTTTCTGAAAGCGTATGAAAAAAATCTTCGTTAATCATAACCACAGTGCTGTCTTCCAATGCTTGGATAAAAAAAGTAGACGGCTGGTTAAAGTATGTACTTTCTCTATCGGTAACAAACCAATTTTCAGGTGCGAAAGATATGGTGTGTTCTTTGCCTTTTTCATCTATAGCGTATTGCCTTAAAAGTCCACTTTCTACAAAAAACGCATAGCTAGAATGTTCACCTTCTCTTAATAAAAAATCCTCTCTATTTACTGTTTTTGTTTTGCAGGCATCTATAATTGGCGAAATTTCACTTTCATCGATATGGAGACTTTTGCTCAAGAAGGTTTTTAAACTATTGGTCATTTTTTAGTATTTTTGCATTACCTACAACGGTTCGGGGCTTGGCGTAGTGGCGGCATTACAGCACTACCGTTGATTAGAAGCACTACCGTTTGTTACAGCACAAAAGTTCAATAGTAGCACTTCACACGCCATTACGCCAAGCCCTTGTTAGCGGTTCGCCCATTTTGTTGTTATGTCGTTTTGTTTATTCACTCTCTAATTTTTAATAGGATTTATTTCGTCAATGTAATTTACAAGTAAACCTAATGGTGTGTCAGGTGGAAGTGTTCTACAATAGTTAGCGTTACCA
>CAZJEU010000070.1:0-3828 GCA_964545115.1 uncultured Christensenella sp.
TTGCACAAAATTCAGCATTTCAACACTTAACTAAAATTGGAAAAACTACAAAACTTAATGTTGAAGATAGAGGTTTATCAGGAAATAATGTCCCTGAAGATTATGATTATTTGGCTGTGTTACAGTGTGAAGATGTCGATTAGGCTGAGAAAAAAGTTCACGAACAATTTGCGAGTTTTAGACATTATTCACAAAAAGGTAGAAAAACAGAGTTTTTTTGGAGCGGGTGTGTTAAGCAAGCTATTAAATACGCACAAGATTTAAAAGGAGTTTATGATTCCACCAAAGAAGAAACAGAAGAGATTGAAATAGAAACTGAAAGCGGAGAATCTCAAATAAAACGCACTCCTCAAACAACTTTTGAAATGATAAAATTACCAATAGGCTCAAAAATATATTTTAAAAATGATAAAAACTTTGTTGCAGTAACATTGGATAATAAAAATCAGGTTGAATATAATGGAAATAATTTTGCTATTTCTACACTTGCCTTAAAGCTATATCACGAACATATAAATAAAAACCAAAGAACACTAAACGGATATCTCTATTTTTATTTTAATGGTAAAAGACTTTGGGATTTAAGACCAGACCAACAAGAAAAATAGAGTTTAAAACACTTCTTGTTGATTGTTTTTTTGCTGTATAAGACTTTTTAAAACTTTATAGATTTAGGTCGATGGAGTTGTGCGGGGCTTTTTGGTCGGTTTTGCGTTTGTAATGAGAAAAATAAAAGGTGCGTTTGTTTTCGTAGACGGGTTCGGTGTAGGCGACAAACTTCCAGTGTTGGTTGGTGCTTAAGTCTGTGAATTTTTGAGAAGGAGTTGGCGCTTTTGACAACATATTTAGTTGGTATACGTCAGTAACGAGAGGCAGAAAGTCGTGAATAAGGTTGTGACCTATCACATATATTTTTTTGTTTTGCAGGCGTCTTAGGTGAAAAAAGAGTTCGCTCTGAGTTCCTACTATTTTTTCCTTAGTGGTGCCGAGAGGAGAAAAGAAGTCGGGCAAGTTTGATTGAGTTTTCTCGTCTAAAATTATTTTGCTGCAAACGGGCAAAAGAGAGATATAGTCGTTATATTCATCGTCGCAAACGACAACGTTGTTTCTGAGAAGGTTTTTAATTTCGAGCAAAGTATTTTCGAAGGGTTTAAAAAAGTTTAGGCTGAGAATGGAAAGTTCCTCATCGACACAGACAAAGAGATTCATAATTCTTCTCCTTTTTGATATTTTAACCTATAACTAAGCATTTTGTTAAATGAATTGAAAGAAAAAAAAAGAACTTCTTTCGAAGTTCGTTTTTTATTGCACTTTATATGTTGTTTTAATCCCCGGTCCCATGGTGGAAGTGAGCGTTATACTTTTTAGATAAGTGCCTTTGGATGTGGCAGGTTTGGCTTTGATAAGAGCGTTCATAAGCGCTTCGAAGTTTTCAAGAAGTCTATCTGCGCCGAAACTTGCTTTGCCGATGCCGACGTGGATTATGTTGCCTTTATCTAATCTGTATTCCACTTTTCCTGCTTTAACATCGTCTATTGCTTTTTTGACATCTGTGGTGACGGTGCCGCTTTTGGGGTTTGGCATAAGTCCTTTTGGCCCGAGCACTTTGGCCACTCTGCCCACAAAACCCATCATATCCGGAGTGGTGATGCAGACATCAAAGTCTAGCCAGCCACCTTGAATTTTGGTGATGATTTCTTCGGCGCCAACGATATCGGCTCCTGCTTTTGAGGCTTCGTCTGCTTTGTCGCCTTTGGCGATGACAAGTACTCTTTTTGTTTTGCCTGTGCCGGCTGGAAGTACTACGGTGCCTCTTACTTGTTGGTCTGCATTCTTACCGTCGACACCGAGTTTGACGTGAAGTTCGATGCTTTCATCAAACTTTGCTTTTGCCGTTTGGATGGAAAGCGCAAGTGCTTCTTTTGGTTCGTAGATTTTGCTGCGATCGACAAGTGCGCTGATTTCTTTGTATCTTTTCCCTATTTTCATTTCGCCCTCCTTATTCCTCGACCTCAACGCCTATGCTTTTTGCTGCACCTTTTATCATCGACATTGCTGTTTCGATGCTTGATGCATTTAAATCAGGCATTTTGATTTCGGCAATTTCACGCAGTTGGACTTTTGAAATTTTTGCGACTTTTTGTTTGTTTGGAGTGGCACTTGCCTTGTTTAGTCCACATGCTTTCATAATCAAAACTGCTGCTGGAGGTGTTTTGAGAATGAAGGAATAGGACCTGTCCTCCATAATTGTGACGACAACCGGAATGATATATCCTGCTTTATCGGCTGTTCTGTCGTTAAACTCTTTGGTGAAAGCAGCGAGATTTATGCCATGAGGACCAAGTGTTGAACCAACTGGAGGCCCCGGAGTGGCTTTGGCTGCCGGCAATTGAAGTTTGACAATCGCCTTAACTTTCTTTTTTTCCGCCATAATGTTCTCCTTAAAGCGTTGGTGGTGTTAATGAATGTATGAAAAATTTACACTCTCCCACTTATATAATAACTTGCCTTTTCCCAGCGAGCGGGCAAGACTATTATCAATTAAATTTTTCTGATTTGCGAGAATTCTAGGTCTACGGGTGTTTCTCTGCCAAACATTTCGACGTTGACTTTGCATTTTTTGGCGACTGAATCGACGCTGATGACGGTGCCTATGAAGGAATTTAGTGGTCCGTCGATGACTTCGATTTTGTCGTTGGGACGAAGGTCAATGTTTACGACGACTTTTTCAAGACGAAGTTTTCGGATTTCGTCTTGCGTAAGGGGCAAGGCTCTGCCTTTGGGTCCTGTGAAGCTGTTGATACCGCGGGTTCGAGTTATATTGTGCCAAAGATCGTCGCCATATTTCATTTTTACAAGAATATAGGAAGGTATAAGTTTTCGGCTGACGAGTTTTTTCTTGCCGTTACGCTCTTCAACGGTTTCTTCCATTGGGATGACAATGTCGAAAATGCGGTCTTCAAGGTTATACTTTTTGACAACCATTTCAAGGTTTGTTTTGCCGACTTGTTCGTAACCGGAATAGGTGTGCAGAACATACCACTTTGCTTCAATATCTTGAGGGTTTATGGGTTTTTTCTCCTGAGAAAAGTCGGAAGGATTGGGCTTTAAACTAATCTTTTTGCTTTGAGTAGAAAAACTTTCGGCAGTTGGATTTGCCACAGCCTTTTTTTCTTTTTCTGGCGTGATAGATTGAGCATTATTTTCTGAACTTTCTTCTATATTTGAAGAAGTTTCGTTTGATGCTTTAAGTTGATTGTCTGTTTGATTTGTTTCCATTATACTCTCCTGTGATTTTTAGCCCATTAAAGCGTCGTATGCCAGACCTAAAAGAAAATCGATGCCAAAAAGGACGACAGTGAAAATGAGAACGACAAAGATAACGATGGAAGTCTTTTTCACTACTTCGCTGAAAGATGGCTTGGTCGTCTTTTTTAGTTCGCCCCATGCATCCCTTAGCCGTTTGAATAGCCCCGGCTTTTTCTCTTTCTTTGGTTTTTTGGCTTTTTGCTTTTCCGCTTCGCGTTTTTTAAGGTCTTTAATTTCTTGCTTAGAAAGAAGCTTTTCCTGCTGAGATGCGGGAAGTTGTTGTTCTTTCTGGACGGGAGCTTTCTGCGGATTGGTGGTCTTTACGCTTTTTTTTGTTTTAGGTTTTTTTGTCATTTGACACTTCCCTTTAAGACTATTTTGTTTCTTTATGAATGGTGGTCTTTCTGCAAAACTTGCAATATTTTTTAAGTTCAATTCGGTCGGGGTCGTTCTTTTTGTTTTTGTAGGTATCGTAGTTTCGCTGATTACATTCGGTGCAGGAGAGATTGATTCTTTCTC
>CAZJEU010000071.1:0-3821 GCA_964545115.1 uncultured Christensenella sp.
GTTTTTAAACATAAGTTGATATTTTTTAAAATAGAAAAAACCCATCGCCAAAGTCCCCACAACTCCAAGCGAAGTCAAATATTGCAAAAGAGTATTGTGCGACAAAATAACTCGTGTGGCAGGGTTAAGCGTCGGAATAACTCCCTCCGACACAAAACCATAACCAAACACAGGATATTCCAAAAATCTTTCCCAACTCCACGACCAAATCTCTCTTCTTCCCATATCTCCACTTGAAATAAACCTTGCCATAAAAGACTCTACAAGTTCAACCGTTTCTTTAAAAAATATCGTCACCAATCCTATTGCAACAACCAAAACAGCGGTGAAGAAAACAAGAAAAATCCGCTTATTATCCGATTTTTTAAACATATTCACAGTAAAAATAACTCCTGCCACAAAAGCCAAGGCAATCATCATTCGGCAATAAGTCAAAAACACCATTAACGCGAAAAAGCACGCCGCCAAAAAATATAGAAAGTCTCGCTTATTTCCCTTTCCCTTAGCAAATGCAGCGATTAAACTGATTCCAAAGAAAAGTGCCGCCGTGTTAATATTCTGCGCCCCGATATTAAAAGTTTCTCGTGTTGCAATGGCATTTAAAAAATCTCCCGTGCCAATAAGACTATACAGCAATTGCGCACCAACGAACAATCCGCCAATAACAAAAAGGTTCAAAAGATACTCTCTTAAATTTTGACAGAAATTGATAGCAACCCAATAAAAAAAATAAATAACCAGAGAAAAACCCAAAGTTATCACACACACCAAAAGATTGAACCTACCCAAAACCCCTGCCAGCAAAAATGCCGCATCCGCCGCAACAATAGCCCAGAAAAGCTTTCCTTTTTTAAGAGTCTTCCCTCTCTTTACAAGTTGCTTTATAATGTAATATACAAAAGCCAAAACTCCCACTCCAATGCAAATGCCATAAGCCAACCAATGGGAAGAAAAATATATATTGTTAATATAAAAATGAACATAAAGCACAGGCACAAAAATGGGCTTGATGTCATCGAACAGCAAAAGATTTAGAACCACAAACAACGCAAAGATACCCACCGCAACATCACTAAGATCGAGCGCCCAAAATAAAAACGCCACCGAAAAAAGCGCAGGCATAACCCAAACCGAATTAAAAATTATGAAGATTTTCTCTTTTGTTTTATTCATTTTTTATTTTATCACTCTCCATACTTTATTTTTTTATTGCCAAATTTACATCTAAAATATCATCCTAAGCACCCATTTTTAACACTTTACACCTGCCACGGCGCTATTCTCTTTCAGCCTATGCACCTAAACATTTCTGCTTGTTCACTAGTCATCGCCAAATACCTTTTGTCCTTTCTCTCAACCTCGTCATCAAGCAAAAAATCCCTTTTGACTTGGTTGTATGCATTGTCATCGAAAGAAGTGTAATAATCATCCCGTCAAAACTTCGTCATTTCCAGAAATCGTCACACTTATCCCAACCGCAACCTTCCTTTTATGTTTCAAATTTTTATTTTTTGATTATAGCACAAAGACGCTTAAAAATAAACAAAATTAAAAACGACCTTTTTAATTTTTTTATCACTAAATCTCACACCGCTTCTCTTCTTTCACCTTTGTTTTAAAAAAAAGTAACAGCATATATTTACATAGAAAAAATTAGTATTTTATGATAGAAAAAATAAAAATTAAACCAACTGACTCAGCAACTCCTTAGAGACTTCACCACTAAAAATAGTCTGCGCCTCTCCTTTCAAAAATAATTGATCTTTAAAATGACTGACTTTCAGTTTTCCGCCCCTTAAACAAATCACAACATCTCTTTTAGAATCCGCCCACCCCTTTTTTACCGCCACCGCCGCCACCGCGCATGCTCCCGTCCCGCAAGCCAAAGTTTCGCCACTACCCCTTTCCCACACTCGCACTTTAAAGGCATTTTTACCTTTAAAATTTACAAATTCAGTGTTAGTTCTGTCGGGAAACGCCGAATGGTTTTCAAATTTTGGCCCTAAAACACTCAAATCCAACAAGTCAACATCTTCTTCCAAAAAAACAACACAGTGAGGATTGCCCATCGAAACAGCACTAATCTCATATTCTTCGCCATCAACATTTAACTTCTGATCTTCATTCAAAGTTGATGGAATTTTTGAGAGTTCAAAAATAGGCGTGCCCATATTTACACTGGCACAATTCGTCTGACCTTTTTTAATATGCACACACACCGATTTTATTCCACTGGCTGTCTCGATGAAAAAGGTATATTTCCCTTTTTCAGCCTGAGCTTTTTTTATATTTTCACCTAAGTTTTTAAGTCTCTTCGCCCTATCAAACAACAATTTCGCCACGCAACGAATAGCATTCCCACACATTTTTCCTTCGCTTCCGTCAGCATTAAACATCTCCATTTTAGCGTCTGCAAAAAAGGATTCTCTTACAAGCACCACGCCATCACCACCGACGCCAAAGTGCCGATTAGACAGCAGTCGACTTAATTTTTCAGGCTGAGAAATTTCTTCTTCAAAGTCTTCAATAAAGATATAGTCATTTCCCGCACCTTGCATTTTAACAAATTTCATAGTCTAACTTATGTTTTTTTAACTGTTATTGCCACCGCATTCGCGAAAATTTCACCAAACAATTTCCACTTTATATAAGCAAAACCACTCATCAATCTGAATCAACTGCGCAAAAAGTTGAGCTCGTGCCATCAATTGCCCCATAAAAGGCTCGGCCGTTTGAGGAGATGAAGATATCAATTTATTCAACTTTTCTTTGTCGATAAAAGTTCTTAATTTGCTGTCTTTTCGACTCATTCGTTCTTTTAACTCCGCCACCACTGCTTCATAAAACTGCGGGTCGTGAGTTTTAGGGTAAGGGCTTTTCTTTCGCCATACAATGCTTTTTGGAAGAGTTCTCTTCACCGCCTTTCTAAGCAGCCACTTTTCCCGTCCGCCACGCAACTTCCATTCATAAGGAATGTTATACACATAGTCCACAATCCGCTTGTCGCAGAAAGGAACTCTCACCTCCACTCCCACAGACGCACTCATTTTGCCACTTCGTTCGATAAGATTTTGCATAAAAAATTTGATAGTCAAAAATTGAATCTGTCTCAAACGTTTTTCGCTCTCGTTTTCATCAGGGACAAGTGGAGTCTCAGAAAGAGTCTGCAAATATTTCTTTTTCGCATAAGAAAAAGGTTTTATTTTCTTCTTAAACTCTTTCTTCAAAATTTTCCATTTCTCATTCTTTTCTTGCAAGAAAGGAAAAAAATTTTTCTCCACCAAAGCTGGCTTCCAAAACCACGGATAACCACAGAAAATTTCATCAGCACACTCGCCTGACAACACCACCGAATGGCTCTTCTTCACTTCTTCACAAAATCTGAGCAGTGAAGAATCTATATCTCCCATGCCAGGCGCATCACGCGCAATCACTGCCGACGAAAGCGACTCCACCAACTTCTCTCCACTTTTTAAAAGAATATTTGTATGCAAAGTGTCAAATCGTTTCGACATAATTTTCACAAATTCCCCATCGGCATTAGGTTGAAAAAGATTTTGTTTAAAAAATTTTTCATTATCCACAAAGTCCAGCGAAAATGTGGAAACTTTCTTTTTCTGCCGTTTTGCCGCCTTTGCAGCCACCGCTGTTATTATGCTCGAATCCAGTCCTCCCGACAAAAAGGCTCCCACCTCCACATCACCCACCAACTGGCTTGTTATTGCTTGTTCTACCAAAAGTTTAACTTTTTTTATGGTTTTAGAAAAAGAGTCTTTGTGTAAAGCGGCTTTAATTTTATAATATATTTCTTTTCCATTATT
>CAZJEU010000072.1:0-3810 GCA_964545115.1 uncultured Christensenella sp.
ACTGCGTTTTTGCTCTTGGCGACAATCGTAAAAACAGCACAGACAGCACCCGTTATGGCGCTTTTAACCTTTCACAAATAAAAGGAAAAGTTTCTTTTTATTATACTTACGACCAAACGTTGCTTTCTTTTCTTTGGCAACAATTTGTTTCGATTTTTACTTTTTAAAATTATAAAATTCTAAATCTTTCTTGCCACTTCCCACGCCCGCCAAACGACAGTGCGTAGATTCCCCACATGACTAGCATCTCCAACAAGATGAACTCTTTTAGCTTTTTTAAAGACAGGTGCAGGATTATAGCCCACAGACATTATTAGGCTGTCGACTTTAACTTTTGTTTCATTACCGTTTCTATTCAACACGTGCGCGATTCCATCTTTAACCCTAACGACACTAGACTCCAAATGAACATCAACGCTGTGCGTTTTTAGATAGTCTCTTAGATAAGACGAATTTGCCAAGCAAACTCCTTTCACCGCAATCAAGTCGTTTTTGATTTCAGCAATAATAGGGGTTTTTCCTTTTTTATGCAAATCATAAGCTATTTCACAACCAGTCAGTCCGCCTCCGATAATTAAAACTCGCTCTCCCACTTCCACACCTTTGAGATAATCTAAGGCATCAATTGCTTTTTCACTTCCTTCAAAGCGTAAAATGCGGGGAGTAGAACCCGTCGCAACGACAATCTCATCGGCATCAAGCTCAGCCATATCGGTAATTTCGCTATTAAACTTCACTTCAATTTTTAATTTATTAACTTGGTTTATATACCATTTTAAAAGAGCTCTGTCACTTTCTTTACAATCAAGAACAGAGGCTGTAAGATAAACTCCACCTAACTTATCCGTTTTTTCGTAAATGGTAACTTTATGTCCACGCAAAGTGGCGATTCTTGCCGTTTCCATTCCCCCCACACCGCCACCAATAATAGCCACTTTCTTAGGCTTTTTGGCAGGCGAGATTTTAAATCTACCATCGTTCATCATTTGAGGATTTAGTGCGCAGCGACACATATGCATAGTGTCGTCAAAATCTTGCAGGTTAGCAACGCCTTTATAATGCGCCATATTAAAACAACCATTATGACAAAAGATGCAAGGTTGAATTTCTTCTTCTTTTCCTTTTTTCAATTTTGACACCCATGTCGGGTCCACCAAAAATTGCCGTGCCACTCCCATAGCATCAATTGTTCCTTTCTCAATGGCTTTTTCTGCCACAGTAGGAGTCATCTTCCCAGCACACACAACAGGAATTTCCACAAACTTTCTGATATGCTCCACATCTTTTAAATTGCAGTTTGTTGGCATATAAGCAGGCGGATGAGGCCAATACCAAGCATCATAAGTGCCGTTGTCGCAGTTTAACATATCATAACCTGCATCCTGCAAATATTTTGCTGCGCGTTCACTTTCCTTCATATCCCTACCTATTTCTTCAAACTTTTCACCAGGCAAAGCACCATAGTCGAAATCTTTTGTTTTGCTGACAACACTATATCGAAGCGATACGGGAAAGTCTTTTCCGCATTGTTTTTTAATTTCTTTTACAATTTCCACCGGAAAACGATAACGATTTTCGAAGCTGCCACCATATTCGTCTGTGCGCTTGTTGGTATAATTCATGGTAAATTGGTCAAGCAAATACCCTTCGTGAACAGCATGAACTTCAATGCCATCAATTCCTGCTTCTTTACACAACTTTGCCGATTGACCAAAGGCATAAATAATTTTGTCAATCTCTTCTTTCGTTATTGGGCGACAAGAAATACTCTCGTCCCAACGTGATGGCAACTCACTCGGCGCCGCTCGAAGATATGACATGTCAATGATAGGCTTTGCAAGTGCACCCAGAACCTTGTTTTTTGCAAGCATTTTCATGTTTTCTGGAATAGCAAAACTTCTGCCAAAGCCGGCGGTAAGTTGAATGAACATTTTGGCACCTGTTTTATGAAATTCTTCCATATATTTTTTCAGTTGCCTAAACTTTCTTTTGCCCTTATGCAACCAATGTCCAAACATAATATCTTTCACTGGGGCAATGCCCGGAATGACCAGCCCTGTTTCGTTCTTAGCAATTTCAAGAAGCAGTTCTGCTGCCTGCTTGTCAAAACGACTCTTTTTCATCCAACCAAAAATGGAGGTTCCTCCCATTGGGCACAGCACGATGCGGTTTTTAATTTTTAATTTGCCGATTTTCCAAGGTGTAAAAAGATAATTATATTTGTTTTCCATATCTCCTCCGTTTTTTCTTTCATTCTATATTATAAGCAGAAAAAAACAAAACAAATATAAAAAATTCACTTTATACTTCTCTTATTTGATGATTTTTCAAAATTATGTTATTATAATTTAATTTTTGGAGGGGTTATGGATTTAAACGGCAAAAAAGTCTTGGTGGTAACTTCAACTGACAATATGATTTGGCAATTTTTAATTCCTCATATTCAAGACATGCAAAAATTAGGGGCGACTGTGGAGTGTGCTTGCAACGAAACAGGCTTTTTTTTTCAATCGCTTGAAAAAGAGACTGGGCTTTCAATGCACAAAATTGATATCCCTAGAAAGCCTTTAAGTTTAAAAATCTTTAAAGCAAAAAAAGAACTTGTAAAGTTAATAAAGAAAAATAAATATGATTTAATTCACTGTCATCAGCCTGTTGGAGGCGTTCTGGCAAGACTGGCAGGCGACGAGTGTGGCGTTCCTGTGCTTTATGTTGCACACGGATTTCATTTTTATAAGGGAGCTCCTTTTCAAAACAATGTATATAAAATTATAGAAAAATATCTTTCAAAAAGGACTCATTCTCTCGTTACAATGAACGATGAAGACTATCTCGCCGCTCAGAAAATGAAGGCAACGAAAGTTTATAAAATCAATGGCATTGGGGTTGAACTGGATAAATATAAGATTAACGAAGAACTTGATGAAGTCTCTTTTAGAAAAAGTCTTAATGTGGAAGAAGATGATTTTGTCATTCTTTCAGTTGCGGAATTCACAATTAATAAAAACATAATCTCAATCATTAAAGCAATAGAAGACACTCCAAACAAGAAAATAAAACTTCTTTTATGTGGAAGAGGAGAATTGCAAGAAAGATTAGAAGAATATGTTAATTCACACAATTTACAAAATAGAGTTCAATTTTTAGGATATAGAAAAGACATTTCAAACTGCATTCAAGTGGCAAATGCTGTTATTCTTGTTTCTTTCCGTGAAGGGTTGCCAAAATCCTGTTTGGAAGCAATGAGTGTGGGGAAACCTCTTATTGGAAGTGACATTAGAGGCATAAAAGATTTGATTGGAAACAATGAAGGTGGTCTTTTAGTCCCGCCAAAAGATTGCGATGCTATAAAAGATGCCATTGAAAAGCTTTATGCAAACCCTCAACTCTGCAAGACTTTTGGCTCTCGAAACGAAAAATTTATAAAAAACTTTTCCACTGAAAGAGTTCTTGAACAGATGAGAGAAATTTATAAAAATATTTAGCTTTTAAAATTTATAAATCTATCTCGGTCACATCATCAGGAATAAAAACATCATATTTTTCTCTGTCCGAAAGAGAGTCTGCCACAATCTTTTCGTTTGATAAGATGACATAACTACCTTCACTTTCGGCAAGCACAACTTTTTCTTTGGTCATAATTTTTGCTTTTGCAACAAAAATTTTTCCACTTCGTTTTATCATCTCTCCTACGGCAACCAATTCCTTCCCATAAGGAACGGGCTTTCGAAATTTAACATTCAGCGTTGCCGTTACTCCAAGTGTATCGGGATAATCTACCCAAAGAGATCTGCCTGCAAGCTCATCTAA
>CAZJEU010000073.1:0-3751 GCA_964545115.1 uncultured Christensenella sp.
AAAGATATAATAAAAGATAAAAAGCAAGACAAAAAAGAAGAAAAACAATCTTTAA
This sequence comes from uncultured Christensenella sp., assembly GCA_964545115.1. GTDB lineage: Bacteria > Bacillota > Clostridia > Christensenellales > UBA1242 > UBA7862. The sequence goes on from CAZJEU010000073.1 coordinate 56, forward strand.
AAGAAAAGAAAAAGAATCAAGAAAAAGAAGTTAAAGAGAATAAAGCAAAGACAGAAGATTCTTACAAAAATCAAAACTTAGAAGATTTTTGCACTGATTTTCTTAAAACTCTTTGTGCCAAAATGAATATTGAAGCGGAAATAACCTATACAAAAGATGATAGAGGCACGACTTTTAACGCGTCAGGAGAAAAGGTAGGTCCTCTCATTGGAAAACGCGGAGAAACACTTCACGCTATTCAAGAACTTTTATCAAACGTCGCAAGAAAAGCTGGTTTTAAAAATGAAAGAGTTTATTTTGATGTAGAAAACTATAAAGACAAAAGAGAGCTGGCCCTTACCGGTCTTGCAGAGAGAATGGCTAGAAAAGCACAGAAAATTGATAAGCCAATAAGATTGGAAAGAATGAATGCGTATGAAAGGAAAATAATTCACACTGCACTTCAACCTTTTGAAAATATCGCTACAAAAAGTGAAGGTGAAGAGCCAAACAGATACTTAGTAATTATTCCAAAAAGAAATAATGAAGAGTCAGATCAAAAAGTAAATTCAGATGAAAACGACGTAATAGACTCTGAAAATACAAATGAAGCTGAAACAGAATAAAGAAGAAAATTTAAAATAAAAACTTTGCAAGATGTCGCAAAGTTTTTTTACGAAAAAACTGGAAAGATTTATAAGATATGATATAATAAGACCATTATGATTAACGATACTATTGTAGCCATTGCCACACCCTACGGCAAAAGCGGTGTTGGCGTTATAAGATTAAGTGGTAAAGATTCTTTTAAACTTGCAAAAAAAATGTTTGAACCTTTAAAACGTCAAACAGATTTTGTGCCGAACAAAATGATTCTTGGAAAAATCAAAATGAATAGTTTTTCAGATGTGGGTTACTTTGTATTTTTTAAAAGTCCAAACTCTTATACTGGTGAAGATGTGGTGGAGTTTCAATGTCATGGTGGAACAGCCGTCACCCAAAAAATCGTTGAACAAGCCATTTTACTTGGCGCCAGATTGGCGAATCCGGGAGAATTCTCTATGCGCGCTTTTTTAAATGGAAAATTAACTCTCGACCAAGCAGAAGGAGTAATAGACACTATAAATGCCGAAACAGAAAGCGAACTTATTGCCAGCAGCGAACTCTTGAAAGGTGAACTCACAAAAAAAACAAAAAGAATACAAAACTCTCTTACAGAAGTATTAAGCGAAGTTGAAGTGAATTTTGACTATCCCGAACACGATATTGAATATAAAACAAAAGAAAATATTTTGACAGAACTCAAAAAAGTTTTAGATGAATTAACTCTTCTTTTGAAAACATATGAACAAGGAAAGTTCATTAAAAATGGCATAAACGTCGCTATAGTCGGCAAAACTAATGTGGGCAAAAGCAGTCTTTTAAATGCTCTTGTCGAAGAAGAACGCGCCATCGTTACAGACATTGAAGGCACCACCAGAGATGTTGTCATTGGTAGTGTGGAATATAAAGGATTGAAACTCAACTTTCTCGATACTGCAGGTTTAAGAAAAACAGACGATAAAGTGGAAAATATAGGTATAGATAAAGCAAAGAAAGTAATTGAAAAGAGCGACATAATTCTTCATCTGATAGATGGCAGCAAAAAGATTGACGAACAAGACAAAGAATCTCTGACTCTCACAAAAAATAAAAAGCGCGTTGTATTATTAAACAAAACTGACCTTTCTCAGATTGCAGAGTTTAAAGAAGAACACTTAAAAGTAAGTGCGACACAAAAAATCAATATTGAAGAAATAAAAGAAAAAATATATCTTTTGGCATTGTCTGGAAAAAATTTAAACGAAAAGTTTACTCTCACAAATATCAGACATGTAAACGTCCTTTCGCAAGCAGTTAAAATATTAAAAAGAATCATACCAAACATTCTTTCCCTTCCACTTGATTGCACAGCAATGGACATTAAAGAAGTGTGGAATAAATTGGGAGAAATCACCGGAGAAAGTGCTGGCGAAGAAATTATAGATGCCATATTCTCAAAATTTTGCTTAGGAAAATAAAATGGAAAAAACTTATGATGCAATAGTAGTCGGAAGCGGACACGCAGGCTGTGAAGCGGCTCTTGCCCTTGCCCGACTAGGAAATAAAACTCTTCTAACAACACTGAATCTTGACAGTATTGCTTTTTTGGCATGCAATCCTTCGATTGGAGGCACGGCAAAAGGACAACTTGCCAGCGAGATTGATGCGCTGGGGGGAGAGATGGGAATAAATGCTGACAAAAATATCTTGCAACTTAGAATGTTAAACACAGGAAAAGGAGTCGCTGTCCAAAGTCTCAGAGCACAAATAGACAAACATTCCTATCATAGCACGATGAAAAGAACGCTTGAAAATCAAAAGAATTTAGAGATAATGCAGCGCGAAATCGTAGAGATTCTTGTCAAAGACGGTAAAGTTTTAGGGGTCAAAGACGCTTTCGGAAAAACAATCAAAAGCAAAATTATTATTGTCTGCACAGGAGTATATCTTGAAAGCCGCATAATCATTGGAGATTTTTCCAAAGACCAAGGACCAAACGGATTTGTCAATTCTCACGGACTTTCTTCCAGTCTTCAAAAGTTAGGTTTCGAAATTCTTCGTTTTAAAACAGGAACGCCTGCTCGTGTGCTCAGCAATTCAATAGATTATTCGCAATTTGAACTGCAAAAGGGGGATGAAGGAATACAGACTTTTTCCTTTCTAACCACAAACCAACCTAAAAATGTGGCGGTTTGCTATCTTGGTTATACAAATGAGAACACCGCCCAGATAATAAGAGAGAATCTTTCAAAAGCCCCAATGTTCAGCGGAGAAATCAAAGGAATAGGCCCCCGCTATTGTCCATCGATTGAAGATAAGATAGTCCGTTTCGCTGATAAAGAAAGACACCAACTTTTTCTCGAACCAGAAGACAAGTCCGGAGGGGAAATCTACGTCCAAGGGCTCAGCTCATCCATGCCAGTTGACATTCAGGAAAAAATGTATAAAAGTGTCAAAGGGTTTGAGAACGTGCAAATTCTAAGAAACGCATACGCCATTGAATATGATGCTATCGACTCTTTGGAATTATTAAGCACTCTCGAAAGCAAAAGAATAAAAGGACTCTTTTTCGCTGGACAAATAAACGGCACAAGTGGCTACGAAGAAGCAGCGGCACAAGGAATAATTGCCGGCATAAATGCAAGCAATAGACTACAAAACAAACCGCCTTTTATTCTTAGACGAGACCAAGCATACATCGGAGTTTTAATTGATGACTTGGTAACAAAAGGAACCAATGAACCATACAGGATGATGACAAGTCGTGCAGAATATCGTCTGGTGCTCAGACAGGATAACGCCGACATCCGACTCACCCAACTTGGAGCCGACGCTGGACTTGTGTCAGAAGAAAGATATAATCTTTTTACAGCAAAACTTGCTCAAATCAAACAAGTTGAAAAAGAGCTTCTCTTGCCAATTTCAAGCAAACAAATGAAAGAGTTTTTAAAAAGTAAAGAAGAGAGTCTCTCAGTTTTACCACCAACCTTAAAAGAGTGTTTAAGGCGAAGCAATATAACAATTTTTGAGTTAAAAAGCCATTTTAATTTGTTTCAAAATATTCCTGAAAGAGTGTTAAAATATGTTGAAACAGAAGTTAAATATGAAGGGTATTTAAAAAGACAAATTCAACAA
>CAZJEU010000074.1:0-3747 GCA_964545115.1 uncultured Christensenella sp.
ACAAAATCATTGGAATAAAGGTCTTCACTTCGGGTGTTTTTTTCAATAAAAAGATTTTCAAAAGCGCGCTCAATTTTCTCTTTCTCAAAGTTCATTTTTTGCAAATTATTAAACAGTGTTTTTCTTTTCATTCCAAAACAACCACTTACAAACGCAGCATATTCTTTCTTTTTTATTTCGGGAAAAACTTCTGGCAACTTTTCAATTTTTATAACGCTGGAATCTACTTTTGGCGAAGGAAAAAACATTTTTCTATTCACCTGTTTCACAATGTTACAACGAGCGAAAGTTGACAAGATTACACTGGGGATGCCATATGCTTTGGAACCAGGTTTAGCGACAAATCTCTCTGCCACTTCCCTTTGCATCATCAAAAACATCTTTTCCGAACTGCTGCTCTCAATCAAAAACTTAAACACAATAGGCGATGTGATGTAGTATGGAATATTGGCTATTATGACATATGGCTCATCACCGAACAGCTGGTCTATTTCCGCTGTTTTCATTTTTAAGATATCTTTGAAAATGAGAGTTAAGTTAGGAAAATCTTTTTTAATTTCACAAAGTCTTGCTGTTAGAGTTTTGTCTATTTCAAAACTGATTACCTTTTTAAATCGGCTTGCAAGCACCTTTGTAAGTGAACCCATTCCTGCTCCGATTTCTAAAACATTTGTGGAAGAATTGAGCGAAAAACTTTCCACTAAGGAAGATAAAAAGTTAGTGTCAGAGATAAAATTCTGCCCCAGACTTTTTTTAAAATGAAAGTGATTTTTTATGCTTTCCATTCTTTCTTTTTCCTTAAATTCCAAACAACTTTTTTGCATTATCATTGCAAATTTCAATAACTTTTTCTTCTGTTATTCCTTTTATTTCTGCAACTTTTTTTGCCACAAATTTTACGAATTTTGGCTGGTTAATTTTGCCTCTGTGCGGCTCGGGAGTGAGATAGGGGCTATCCGTTTCTATAAGCAGCTTTTCAAGAGGAATCTCACGCACGACGTCCAAAAGTTGTCTGGCATTTTTGAATGTTACAATGCCGTTTATGCCAAGACAAAATCCCTTTTCAACCAGGATTTTTGCCACTTCAACACTACCACTAAAACTGTGCACTACTGCTGAATGTTTGAAGAAGTTTTTGTGATTGTTTATAATTTCTAGAAAATCTCCCATAGCATCTCTCACATGAAAAACACACGGAAGGGCCAATTTGTCGGCAAGCAAAATTTGGCTTTCAAGCAATTTTTTCTGCTCAATTTTATAATTTTTGTCATAAAAATAATCCAGCCCGATTTCACCTATTGCAACAACTTTTTTAGATTTTGCAAGTGTTTCGACAGTTAATAAATCTTCCTTTTTGTAAGTTGTAATATCTTCTGGATGAATGCCCACCGTAGCAAAAACAAATTCATTTTCTTCGGCGAGTTCGACGCATTTTTTCGAACTCTCTACGTCGGCTCCGCAACAAATGCAAAGAACCTTTTGTTCCTTTGACTCTTTTAAAATAGTGGGCAAAAGTTGGTCTAACTTTTGGTCATATAAATGGCAATGAGAATCTATAATCATAGAAAAATTATACCATAAGATATATTATTTGCATACCTTTTTAAAAACTCTCATATCTCTTAGTATGAGTAAAATTTGGTTTTGGTTGATGGTCACAAGCATCTGTATTTTGCTTTATCTTAACCCCGACATTATCTTGCCTTCCATGCTGGAAGCCAGCGAAAACACCTTGAAATTGTGCATAAGTTTGTGTGCAATTTATTCTATCTGGATGGGCATTTTGCAAGTGATGGAAGACAGCGGCATAAACAAAAGCCTGTCTAAATTTTTATCTCCTGTGACTAAAAAACTTTTTGGCAACCTTGACCCTGTCACCAACGAATTGATTTGTATGAATATTTCTTGCAACATTCTTGGTATGGGCGGAGCGGCAACTCCACTGGGAATGAGGGCTATGAAAAGACTGGACGACGGCAGTGGCAAAGCAAATCGGGCGATGATTATGCTGATAATTTTCGCTTCGACATCTATGCAAATTTTGCCTACGACAGTGCTTGGCTTGCGCATCACGGCGGGCAGCGAAAGTGCCAGCGACATCGTCCTCCCCACCGTTATTGTTGCCATTTCAACCACACTTATCGGCGTGTGTATTGCTCTTTTTATTGAGTTTATAAAATCTAAAAATCGTCCACTTTCCCTTTCTTTTAATTCAAAAGTTCAGTCTAAAAAAAACAATTCTCACCAGAACAAAGGCTTTAAAAAGAATGAAAAAAGGCAGGACGATAAATGAGTGTTTATCTTCTGCCTGTCATAATTTTGGTGGTTTTTGTCTATGCAAAAATTAAAAAAGTAAATGTTTACACCAGTTTTATCTCTGGCGCCAAACAAAGTGTGAACATTGTCGTAAGCATTTTTCCTTATCTTGTGACAATAATGATTATGGTTCAGTTCATCAAAATAAGCGGGTTGGCTCTTGTGCTGGCAGAGATTATGTCACCTGTTTTTAATCTGCTCGGCATCCCTAGCGAACTTTGCGAATTGGTGCTTTTGAAACCATTCACCGGCAACGGCAGCCTTGCACTTTTGAACGAAATCTACACCACTCACGGCGTTGACAGTGTTGTCGGCAGAAGCGCCAGCGTCATTGTAGGCAGTTGCGACACGGTGTTTTATGTCACCACTCTTTACTGTTCTCAAACAAGTGTGAAAAAACTTTCCTACGCCATTCCCGTTGCTCTTTTCGCCACTCTTTTTGGTGCAGTTTTAAGTTGTTGGCTGTGCCAAATTATGTAGAAAATCATTCGTTCTTTTGGATTTTACATCCTGATTTTCCTTCTTTAACGAAATGAATAAGAACTAAATCGGAAGAATCTTTTTGAAAAATAAATTTTAAAGTCTTGCATTTAAGAGCAAATTTTTCTGCTAGAAACAAAAGTTCTTGCAATCGGCTGGTGGTGTAGGACAAAAAGAGTTTGCCCTGAGAACGAAGAAGTTTAGAGCAAGTTCCTAGAAGTTCTTCCAGTGTTGCAGTGCTTTCATATTTTGAAGTGAGAAATTTTTTGTTCAATTTTGAAATGTCGCTAGGCAATTTAAAATAGGGCGGATTGCAGACAATGACATCGGCACTCTGTTTTCCTAATAATTTAACAGCAGTCTTTAAATCGGCATTTATGAACTGCGGCGCTTTAAAATTGTTTTGCAAAATAGTCTTTTGAGAGAGTGCAAAAAGGCAAGGGTCGCTTTCGAAACCGACGATTGAGTTTAGGTTGTGTCTTATATGCATAAGAAAAGAGATTACTCCACAACCCGAACAAAGTTCCACCACTTTATCGCTCTTTTTTACCTTTGCGAAATCGGCAAGCAAAATGCTGTCGGAAGAAAATTTGTAAAGAAAGTTATTCTGGACGATTTTCCTTCCTGCTTCCAAATCTTCAAGAACGTCTCCTTCATCAAGAAACGTTTTCATCTTTTCGAGTGCTATCCTTTTCGTCATTTTGCTCCGTTTCTTTTTTGTTTTTTGAAGAGTTTTCACTAAAATTTCTTTTATCCACACTCACTTCACTGACGGCAAAGTCTTTGATTTGCGCTGTGCCATCACTGCTTTCAAAACGCACCGAGAGTGTCTGTTTCAAATCCTGGATCGTAAATGGAACCTACAATTTGAGTACCTGCTCGATTGAGACTCGATCGCTGAATAATAAAAGCATTCTCATCAGGATTAAGTTTGAATAGTCCTTGATCAAA
>CAZJEU010000075.1:0-3741 GCA_964545115.1 uncultured Christensenella sp.
GTGCTACGGTGGTGACGTTATATAAACCCTACCAAAATGCCGTAAAAAAAGGCACAGAAATGATTAAGTCGGAAGCGGAAAATATGATAAAAAAACAAAAGTCCCCCACCGCCAAAGAGTCTTAAATAATTCAAACTAACAGCAATAAAAAACATTTAAAAAAACTTTTATAAGCGTCTTTATAAGTGTTTTAGGCTTTATTTTATTGTTTTTTAAGTTGTTTTTTTATTTTTTCTGCCATCTTCTCTGCGCTGAATCCAAAGTGTTCCAACACGTCTTTTTCCTTGCCGCTTTTACCAAAGGCAGTCATTCCAAACACGTTTTCATTGCTACTAGCGAACCTAAACCAAATGTTATCACTGCTGCATTCCATGCAAAAAACACTTTTAGTTTTGTCCACAACTCTGTTTTGATAACTCTGGCTTTGTGCCAAAAAAAGTTCCACACAAGGCATTGACACAACTTTCGCAAAGATGTTTTCTCTCGCCAAAATCTCTGCCGTTTCAATCGCCAATGCCACTTCGCTTCCCGTGGCGATTAGGGTAAGGTCGTGTTTCTGAGGGACATAAATTTCATACCCTCCCAAAAGAGCTTTTTCGAAATTATCCTGCACAGCTGTCGTCACTTGACGCGCGATTATCAGGGCAAGTGGAAGGTTGTTTTTAAAGAAAATTTCAAAGCCTGCCAGCAGTTCCTTTTCGCCACAAGGGCGGAAAACAAAGAGATTTGGCAAGGCACGCAAAGTGGCAAGTTGCTCGATGGGCTGGTGCGAAGGTCCGTCTTCCCCCACCGAGATGCTGTCGTGCGTGAAGTAAAACATAACGGGATTTTCCATCATTGCACACATGCGCACACTTGGCGCCATATAGTTTTCAAACGCCAAAAAGGTAGAACAGATTGTCCTTAGTCCGCCATGCAGCGAAATGCCACTACACACCGCCCCCATAGCATGCTCACGGACGCCAAAAGCAAGGTTCCGCGCCGGCCCACTCGCCGTAAAAAAACCACTATAATCAAAATTTGTGCGAGTGGAAGGAGACAAGTCCGCACTGGCAGAAAGCAAGTTTGGAAAAATTTCGTAAAGCGAATTTATAAGGTCATGCCCTTCATTTCTGCCGTTAAAACTCTGTTTATTTCCAGTGTCAACTTTTCTTTTTCCACCCTTCTCTCTCTTTTGCAAAAGGGATGAAAAGTCAAACTTAAAAGCATCTTTAAAATTAAGCAATTCCTTAAATTCTTTTGGGAATTTACGACTATATTCTTCCATCATTTGAGCATATTCTTCTTTCTTCTTTTGCCGATTTTCTTTAAAGTCATTAAGTAATTTTTTGGCATTTTCAGGGATTTTATAATCGGGGGCAAAATAATTCAAGTTTTTTCTAAGTTCTTCAATCTGTTGTGTTGTCAGGGGCTTGCCATGCACAGTTGCGCTCCCTTCCAAGGCACTTTTAAACCCAATTTTTGTGGCGGATATTATAATGGTCGGCTTGTCACTTTTTTTCGCCATCGAAAGAGCAGTCTCAATCTCTCTTTCATCGTTGCCGTTTAAGACATTCAAGACGTTCCAGTTTTCCGACAAAAATCTGTTTGCAAATTGAGTGCTAGAAGCGATGGACAAATTTCCTTCGATAGTAATGTCGTTTTTGTCGTAAAGCAAAATCAGTTTGTTCAGTCTAAGATGCCCCGCCAATGCAATGGCCTCCAACGCCACTCCTTCCATCAAATCGCCATCGCCGACGAAACAGAAAGTGTGGTGATTGACGGGACTTAGCGTCCCCCTTTCAAACTTTGCTCTAAGAAATTTTTCCGCAATTGCCATGCCCACAGCCATACCCACTCCTTGCCCCAGCGGCCCCGTGGAAGCGTCCACACCGCTTGTCACTTTCACTTCTGGATGCCCGGGCGTGCGGGAAGAAAGTTGACGAAAGTTTTTTAAATCGTCAAGCGTTACATCAAACCCAAAAAGATGCAGAGTCGAATAAATGAGCGCACTGGCATGTCCGCAAGAAAAAACAATGCGGTCTCTGTTTAAAAACTCGGGGTCGGCAGGGTCAAAAAAAGCATTTTTATAAACGGAATAAGCCATCGGCGCCAAACTCAGCGCCACTCCCGGGTGGCCCGAATTAGCCTTTTCAATCATCAAGCACGAAGTAACTCTCAAAAAATTTATCAATTCTTTTTCCATTTTTTCTATTTTTCCTTTTTTAAACAAGATATTTATCTATTGCCTTCAACGTTTTTTCATACACTTCTTTTTGGTTAAGGTCAGAGATTTTGACGATTATATCACTATGTTTTTTACAAAAATCGTTTCTCAAATCAAAGGCGAGAACTTCCACCTGAGCAGTTTTGCTTAAATCATTTCTGCCTTTTAAAAGAAACTTTTTAAAACCCTTTTTTTCCACTTGCAAAAAGACTATATTCGACTTTTTTCGAAGTTTTTCGGCATTCAGCCCTTCCAAAAAAAGAGCAACAGGAAGGTAAATATAGGAATTTTCATAGTCATAGACACTGCTTAAAACTTTGGTTTTTTGTTTGGCTAAATAAGGCTGCCCGCACAGTTTTTTAATTTCTGTTTCACTTTCCAAATTATATTTCAACAGTTCTTCAACGTCCAGATAATACATATCCATTTTGTCTGCCAGTCGCTTTGCACTCTTTTTTGCAAGGTCGCCGTGCAAACTGACAAGAACGATGTTTGTTTTCAATGCATAAATCCCCTTTTCGAGTTTGCGTTCAACAACATTTTAGCACAAAATAAAAAATTTTAAAACAACTGAAAGGTTTTTGAAAAGTGTGATAAAAATATTTTAACACAAAAAAAAGTTTTTAAAAAATGTTTGTCTAAAAAAACAAACTTTCAGGCATTCTTAGCCTTTGCCACCATAAAGCATAAAGTTATAAAGATACTGTTGGGCATAGCCAGAAAACTCTCCAAAAATGTTTTTGAAATATTCAGCAATCTGACTGTCCGTCCTTTTCTCTTCGGAAAAAAGTGCAAAAGATTTTCTTATCCAAGTGTCCACTGGAAACACATCAAAACGAGCAAAGCCAAAGAGCAAAATGCAATCTGCCACTTTGGGCCCTACTCCTTGAAGAGTCATCAGTCGTTTTTTAAGTTCTTCTGTGCCAAGAGCTGAAAGACTTTTTGCCGAAAATTCAGGAGTTTGAAGACGCCTTATCGTGTCCACCAAATAGCTGCTGCGATAGCCTGCTTTCAGTTCGGAAAAATCTTTCACCGTCGCACTGGAAAGTTGGGAGAGAGAAGGAAAAGAATAAAAGCCGCACGGAAGAAGCGTGCCAAATTTTTGACTGACTTTGGTAAGAAAATTTCTTATTCGTTTGATATTATTGTTGGCAGAAAAAATGAAACTGAGAATAATTTGCACAGGCTCTTGCCTTAAAATTCTGATAGAATCGCCCAAGACGAAAAACTTTGAAAAGTCTTTCTGTCGATTTAAAATTTCGCTTTTAATTTTTTCATAATCGCTGTCCAAATCAAAATAGGTATAAAAAAAATCAATGTCATCACTTTCAATAACAGTTTTTTCAGGTGAATAAGTAATGGTGGCACATTTTTCGTGACTTATGACGACATAAGAAGTTGCCGACGTTTTGTAGTGGCTAAAAACTTGGCCACATTCCAAAATTTGCTCGATATCAAAGTCGTGTTGGTGGGTTATAATAATTTTATTTCCTTGTCTTTCAATCTTCATACCACAGCATTTTAGCACAAAAAGA
>CAZJEU010000076.1:0-3711 GCA_964545115.1 uncultured Christensenella sp.
TCATTTTAAACTTTATATAGAAATTTAAAATAATGCAAAAATTGAAAGTAAAAAAGATGAGTGTTTCTCATCTTTTTTTAGTTGGCTTCTTTGTCAAAAGCCACCCCTCAATAAGTTGCAAAAGTTTAAAACTGCATTCCTCTGCCATCGTCCACAGGGCCTATAATAGTTGGCTTTGTTATGTCTGGATTGTTATTTTCTTGCTCTTGATTATTTTGTTGCGGAGTTTTGTTTTTAAAAAGAGAATTTAGATAGTCATTCGATACATATCGGTTAAAATCTTCATCCATTTTTCTATTAGAATTTGACGAAGAGTTTAGTGCGCCGCCAAAGCCAATTCTAAAAAAGGCACTGGCACCGAAATTCGTGCGATTGAGATAAGAATCATAAAGAGCTCTCATTCCTGCCTGAAATTCGACCCTGTCATTAAAAGCATACTTCCAATTAAGTCGGCCAGTTAAAATGTTTGAAGTTGTAATGCCGATGCCCCCATAAATATTTGAAAACGAGTTTTTGTCGCCAACTTTTGTAAAGCCAACGCCCAGTTCTGCACCGACAAGAGCGTTTTTCTGAACAATATCTTCCGAACCGAACAACAGGGCATTCACAGAGAGCAAGGAATTATCAGAAATCAAAATATTTCGTCCCAATTTATAATTATAATAAAGTCGCATATTCTGTTCGGGATTGAAATTGTCGATGGATGTCGAAGTCTCAAAATTAAACTTAGTTGCCCCCAAAACCACTTCATTTTCAGACAGGTTTTTATCTGTAATGTTTTGAAATGTAAATTTCTTTTCTTGCGATTGAAGACGTTTTAAAGTTTCCACATTTATTTTTTTCTTTCTTAATGAAGGATAGCGCGCTTCGCCCAAAAGTGTTTGAGAGGAATTTTCAGGAAAGACTTCTTTGTCTTGATTTATAACCAAACCTTCCTGTTTTTCAGGAAGAGGTTCAAGCGGAATATCAAGTGGAGTTGAGTCTTTTTGCAGTTCGGAAAAAGCTGGTTGCTCTTTTGCAGAAGGATATTGAATTTCTTCTTGCGAGAGTTCGTCTATATTTTTCTTTTCAGTTAAGTTAATAGAGACTTCCGTCTCTTTTTTCGCAGTTTCAATGCCAGAAAAAGTTGTGGACTGGCTTATAGTTTTAGAAAACTTTTCCTTGGAATAATCTTGCGGTTGAAGAGATGCAACGCTAGAAGCAGAATCTTGATAGGAAATGTTTGAGTGTTCGGCTTCTTCTTTTTTGTCTTCAAGCTCAGAATCAGTTTTAACCAGAGCAGTTTTTTCTTTTTTAGGGTTGTCCAAAATAAACGGTTTCAATATTCTGTCAAGGTCTATCATTCCAAGAGTTTTTTTAGGATTGACAGGTTTCTGTTCTGTTTTATTTTCAGTTGATTGTGCCAAGAGAGCAGGGTCCACAACAATTTCATTTGCCTCTTGTTCAAAATGAGCGGCTGCGGCTTTGCTTGGTTGTTCTTTTGCGGGAATATCTGCTTTTTCTATCTTCAAAGTTTCTTTTTTAATAGGGTTTTGAAAGGAAGAAAGGCGGTCTTTAACAGTATAAGTAATCTTATTTTTTGTCTGTATAACTTGTTTTTTGGAGGTTTCATAAACTTTCGGGCCAAATAAAATGCCGAAAACTATCACGCCAACTGTCGTGGCAACAGCAGTCGACTTAACGATTTTCGATTTGACGGAAAGACCCGTTTTCTTTCTATGCGACAAGGACATTCGTCACCCCCTGTGTGTTTAAATACATTATACATCGCGCGCGAGAAATGTCAATAGTCAAAAAATAGTTGTGTTTGAGACGGACTGATAGTATAATCCATTTGTAATTGAACAAATATTCGTCCGTTCTACGGGCAATTGCAGGAGTTTTTCGAAATGATTAGCCTAAAAAACAACATATATCACACTCATATGTGCGGAAAATTGACCGCAAAACACATCGGAGCAGAAGTCAAAATCGCCGGCTGGATAAACAGCATCCGCAAACTTGGAGCGCTTACTTTTCTCACTCTTCGTGATCAAACAGGCATCGTTCAAGTGTTTGTAGAAGAAGAAAAGATGGTCAAAGATTTTGCCAAAGAAAGCGTTGTTTCCATCAGTGGTCTGGTGCGTTCTCGTGGCGAAAAAAACGTGAATGAAGCTATGGAAACGGGCGAGATTGAAGTGGTTGCAAAGGAAATTAAAATGCTGGGTGCCTGCACGCAGACTCTTCCATTCGAGATTGCCAAAGCCCGTGAACAAAACGAAAATATCCGATTGAAACACCGCTATTTAGACCTTCGAAATCAACAAAATTTTACCAATATAATTCTACGCAGCGACCTTTTAAAATTCGTGCGCGAACAAATGAACGCTATGGAATTTTTGGAAGTGCAAACTCCCATTCTAACTTCCAGCAGCCCCGAAGGCGCACGCGACTTTTTGGTGCCCAGCCGAATGAATCCCGGCAATTTTTATGCCCTGCCGCAAAGTCCGCAACAGTTTAAGCAACTTTTGATGGTCAGCGGTTTTCCCAGATATTTTCAACTAGCTCCTTGCTTTCGTGATGAAGATGCGCGCGCGGACAGAAGTCCCACCGATTTTTATCAGATTGACCTTGAAGCAAGTTTTGTAACGCAAGAAGAAATTTTGGAAGTTATGGAAACTTTGATGTATAACATTTTTACCAAATTTTCTTCCAAAATCATCGATAAACCACCTTTTACAAGGCTAAAATTTAACCAAGCAATGGAAAAATACGGTTCTGACAAACCCGACCTTAGAAACCCGCTTTTAGTTACTGATTTTACCAAAACTCTTTCATCAAACGAGTTTGCTCTTTTTAAAAATCACTTTATCTTCGGCATAAAAGCAAAGGCGAATGATTGTGGCAGACGCTTTTTTGATGCCCTTACGCTTTTCATCAAAAATTCTGGCGGAGATGGACTTATCTATCTTAAATTTGACGGCGAAACTCTTTCTGGCCCAGCAGGGAAGTATTTGCAAGAAACAGACGTAAAAAATTTGATTAAAACTGCTTCTCTCGAAAAAGGCGACACGCTTTTCCTCATCACTCACCCCAAACGGGAACGTGCGTTGAAGTTGACTGGCTTTTTGCGAAACGAACTTGGCGACAAATTAGATTTGATTGAAAAAAATGTTTTCAAACCTTGTTTTATTGTCGATTTTCCTTTTTATGAAGAGGGAGATGACGGAAAAATAGAATTTTCTCACAATCCGTTTTCTATGCCGCAAGGGGGATTGGAAGCACTTAAAAATAAAAATCCATTTGACATTATGGCATATCAATACGACTTTGTTATGAATGGAGTGGAACTTGCCAGTGGTGCAGTGCGAAACCACAGTCCAGAAATTATGGTGGAAGCTTTTCGTTTGGCGGGCTATTCCAAAGAAGTGGTGGAAAGCAAATTTCCGGCACTATTTAATGCCTTTAAATATGGAGCGCCACCTCACGCAGGAGCAGCCTTCGGTTTCGACAGAATTGTAATGTTTATAACAGATGAAGAAAGCATAAAAGAAGTGCTTGCCTTTCCTATGAATAAGTCGGGGCAAGACCCTTTGATGGGTGCACCAAACACCGTCAGCGAACAGCAACTTAAAGACGTTTTTATCAAACTCGACCTTTAACAAAAAACAAAATAAACGACTCTACGATTAGTAGAGTTAAAAAAACAACAAAAAAAACCACTCGTTTAAA
>CAZJEU010000077.1:0-3699 GCA_964545115.1 uncultured Christensenella sp.
AAACTTCTTAAAAATTTTAGTCAAAGATTTTACTGTTCAAAAAATCTTTTAATTCAGAGATTTTTACACGTTCTTGCTTCATCGTATCTCTGTCACGGACGGTAACTTTTTGATCGTTTAAAGTGTCAAAATCTATGGTTACACAACACGGAGTGCCAATCTCGTCGTGGCGGCGATATCTTTTTCCGATGCTGCCCGACTGGTCGAAATCGCAGGCAAAATGTTGTTGTAATTGTTTGAAAATTTCTCTTGCTTTTTCGCTTAAATCTTTTTGCAACGGAAGCACAGCCACCTTTATAGGTGCAAGCGAAGGTTTGATTTTAAGGACGGTGCGCATCTCGCCATTTTCCAATTTTTCTTCATAAAGAGCATCTGCCACAACTGCCAGAAAAAGTCGGTCTGCCCCGACAGAGAATTCGATGATATAGGGGATGAATTTTTCGTTTGAAACGGGGTCTGTATAGGTCAAGTTTTTGCCCGAAAATTCCTGATGACGGGAAAGGTCATAGTCGGTTCGGTTGTGAATGCCGTTGAGTTCTTCCCATCCAAATGGAAAGTTGAAAACAACGTCTGTCGCTGCTTTCGCATAAAATGCCAGCTTGTCGTGGTCTTTGAATTTCAGTTTGTCGGCGTTCAGTCCTAATAACTTATAAAAGCGCATTGCTTTGTCTTTATATTCTTCAAAAAGACATTCGTCTTCGCCCGGTTTGCAAAAAAGTTGATACTCCATTTGTTCAAATTCGATGGTGCGAAAGATAAAGTTTCCGGGAGTGATTTCGTTCCTGAACGACTTGCCGATTTGCCCTATGCCAAAGGGAATTTTTGCTCTCATAGTGCGTTGCACATTCAAAAAATTGACATATTGTCCTTGGCAGGTTTCGGGGCGAAGATAAATAATGTCTGAGTTGTCTTCGGTGACGCCACGGCG
The DNA here is from genome assembly GCA_964545115.1 of uncultured Christensenella sp. Classification (GTDB taxonomy): domain Bacteria; phylum Bacillota; class Clostridia; order Christensenellales; family UBA1242; genus UBA7862. The sequence goes on from CAZJEU010000077.1 coordinate 929, forward strand.
AGTTTGAAACATTAAATTGAAATTTTTTATCTCTGTAAATTCCAATTTTCCGCAGGTGGGACAGGCTATTTTATTTTCAAAAATATAAGTTTGCATCTCTTCACGGCTCATTGCGTCGACATTCATTTCGATGCCCCTTTTGCGGTTAAATTCGACGATTAAAGTGTCCGCCCTGTGCCGAGTTTTGCAGTTTTTGCAGTCCATTTTAGGGTCAGAAAAACCTTGAACGTGTCCGCTTGCTTCCCAGATTTTTGGATTCATCAAAATGGCAGAATCGACACCGAAACTATTTTCGTCCTTTGTGACAAAAAAGTCCCACCACGCTCTTTTTATATTATTTTTAAGTTCCACTCCGAGTGGACCATAGTCCCAAGTGTTTGCCAACCCGCCATAAATTTCGCTGCCAGCAAACACAAAGCCTCTGCCTTTGCAGAATGCCACTAGTTGTTGCATTGTCATATCTTTCATTTTTCTCTCTCTTTAATTTTTATAGTTTTGGTTAATGTCTTTTATTTTTTTTGTTCCAACACATTCATTGTTTGTCTGGCAATGGACATTTCTTCGTCGGTGGGAATAATAAAAACTGCCACTTTTGAATTTTCTTTTGAAATTTTAAAGTTCTCCCCACGTTTAAAATTTTGGTTGGCTTCTTTGTCGAAAGCCACACCTAGAAAGTCCATATTTTCCATGATTGCCTCTCGGATGTCTGCTCTGTTTTCGCCCGTGCCAGCAGAGAAAGCGATGGCATCCACGCCGTTCATCACCGCGGCATAGGAACCGATGTATTTTTTTACGAAATAGGCAAACTTTTTAAGAGCGATTTGGGATTGCTTTTCGCCTTCGTTGGCTGCTTTTATGACGTCACGTATGTCGTTGCTGATGCCACTCATTCCCAAAAGACCGCTTTTTTTGTTTAAGATATCTATAATTTGATGCACGTTCATTCCTGTTTTGCCCATCATATATTCCACCACCGCTGGGTCGATATCGCCGCTTCGGGTGCCCATCATCAAGCCTTCTAACGGGGTAAAACCCATAGAAGTGTCTACGCACTTGCCGTTCTGGACAGCGCAAATGCTGGCGCCATTGCCAAGGTGACAAGAGATTATGCGCAAGTCTGATAGGCTTTTGCCCAACACACGTGCGGTTTCCGTTGCAATAAATTGATGACTGGTGCCGTGAAAACCATATTTTCTGACGCCATATTCCTTGCACCACGAAAAGGGCACGGCATACATATAGGCATAATCGGGCATTGAAGTGTGGAAAGCGGTGTCGAACACGGCGACATTTTGTTTGCCTTTCATCACATTTTTGCAGGCTTCTATCCCTTGAATATTCGGCGGCATATGTAATGGTGCCAGAGCCACAAAACTTTTTAAATCTTCTAAAACGGCATCTTCAACCAACGTGGCATGGCTGTATTTTCCGCCACCGTGCACCACTCTATGCCCTATTGCCGAGATTTCATCCAACGATTTTATCACGCCAAAATCGTCGTCGAGAAGAGTTTTTAATAACAATTCCAAGCCTTCTGAATGATTTTTGAGTGGTTGTTTGATTTCGGTTGCATTGCCGTTTGCTTTGTGCGTAAGCACCGCCGACGGACTGCCGATGCGTTCCACCAACCCTTTTGCCACAAGATTTTCGTTTTGCATATCGATAAGTTGATATTTAATTGAACTGCTTCCTGCGTTAATAACTAAGACTTTCATTTTTTTCTCCTATTTTATGTTTTTAATTTTAAGTTTTTATTCTTTGGCAAGTTTTCTTTTTAAGTTTTTATTCTTTGATGAATTTTCTTTTAGGGTCTTTCTGTTTTTAACAAATTCTAAGTTTGCAGACAAGTAATTGCCGTCATCACCACAATATCTCTTACACTGCATCCACGAGAAAGGTCGTTCACTGGCTTTTTGAACCCTTGCATAATGACGCCCACTGCCTGCAACTTGCCAAAGCGTTCCATAAGTTTATAACCGATATTGCCCGAGTTCAGGTCGGGGAAAATGAGAACGTTCGCCTTGCCTGCCACGGGTGACTCGGGCGATTTTAGTTTCGCCACTTGTGGTATCAACGCACAATCCAGTTGCATTTCGCCGTCGATTAGCACCTTTTCATCGCTTTTTTTGACCAATTCGATGGCTTTTCTAATTTTTATGATGCTCTCGTGTTCCTTTCCACCACTGCCAAAACTGGAAAAAGAAAGCATTGCAACACGCGGTTCGACCTTACAAAAAGTGCGAGTGGTAGCGCAAGTGGCAAGAGCGATTTCTTTTAAATCTTCACTTGTAGGCGACACGTTCATTGCACAATCTGCCGCCACGAGAACATTTCTCTCGCCAAAATTAAATTTCTTTGTGCCCACTAACAGGACACACGAAGACACCAGACGAACAGTTGGTTTGGTTTTTAAAATTTGAAGCGCAGGCCTTAGCACGTCTGCGGTTGCGGTTTGAGTTCCGCCAAGATAGCCATCGGCATAATTTTGCTCTACCAACATTGCAGCGAAATAAAAATTATCTTTTAAAAGTTCTCTTGCTTTTCTTTCGTCCACTCCTTTATGCGCGCGAATTTTTGCAAGAGCGGCAACGAATTCTGGTTGGAGTTGGCTTGTCTGCGGATTGATTATGGTGGCGTTTTTAAGACGAGGAGACTTTGCTAAAATCTCTTTTTCGTCGCCCAATAAGATAACTTTGGCAATCTTTTTCCTAAGAATAATTTCCACCGCTTGAATGATTCGCTCGCATTTTTGCGCTTTGGGAAACACGATA
>CAZJEU010000078.1:0-3685 GCA_964545115.1 uncultured Christensenella sp.
AATATTATTATTCAAAAAGGCTTTTCTGTCAATGTTTTGAACCTTTTAATTCTTTGTTTGCGTTTTTTAATCATATTAAAACTTACTTCTTTTGACGATTAAAAATAAAAAACTCTCGGAGTAATTTGGAAAATTTGAAATTGATGTTACAATGTTTTAGAAAAGAGAGGTAATAAATGAAAAAGACATTAAAGTTGGCAGGAATCTTTTGCCTTGTTGCGGCAATATTTGGAGTTGTTTCGTTGACCTTAGATATTTTTTATCATGACTTTTCTGTTTATGACATTGTTTTTGATGCTGTGTGCGTGGCTCTTTCTATTTCGACCGGTGTTGTTTATCTTGTGTTTATGAATAAGAAACAAGAATACATTTCAAAAAGGCGTGCGATTTTTTTGGTGCTTTCAATTTTGAATATTTTTAACAATTTAGTTGTTTGGGTAATTTCTTTCTGGGTGCAGATGACGGTGAATAGAGAATTGCAGCCAAATATTTTTGTCCACAGAAGTGAAAGTCTTTTTGAAAATGAAGAAAAGAAAGGAAGCACAGTCGACGGAAAAAATGTCCATCTAAGTGAAGAGAATTATTCTGAAAAACAAATTGCGCAAGACTTGACCGAAAAACTTAATGAATTGAACAAACTGAGAGAGAAAAAACTTATTAGCGAAGAAGAATATAAGCAGATGCGACAAGAATGCATAAACAATTTTATGAAATGAATTTTTAATTTTCAAACTTAATCTGGTTCTGTGGCGGCTATCCTGAAATGGATATGTTCGCCATTTTTATAGTTGCCGTCTAGGTCGACAAACATAAAGGAATATTCCACCTCCACAGCAAAATTATCGAAAAAGTATTCGCCTTGATTGTAGAAATCAATTTGCGTTACTGGGGAGTAGGAACCATTTGCGTATGTTTCAAACACGATATCAAAGGGCGTGCCGACTTTCAGTGTAAACTTATAGTCGGTGCTGAAAATCAGAACTGGATGAGAGTCGACACCTTCTTCGGTGATGACATATTCTCCCTCACTGTTTATCATAATTTCATCTATATTTGAATGGTTATATGGACAATCAATTTGTTCAATAGTGAAAGGAATGGAAAAATATGTTTCGAATAGAAAAGGAAAAACTGTGTGATTGGTGTCTGTAAAAGAAGCATTAGCAGACTGGAAAAATTGAGCAGTTTCATAAGGTTCACTGCCGTTGAAAACGACATATTCAAAAAACTCAGCCACAGCATAACTGTTACTTTTCAAAAAAGAGATGTTGAGATGATAGTTTCCTGCTTGGCTTAAATCTGTGACAACCATTCCATTTGAATTGGTGTAGAACACCACAAGATGCACTCCATCAGCGCTGGCGTAAGTGACGGTAGAAGTGTGAGCGGGAGCCTTAATCATTCTCTTTTTTATATTATTTTTTTCTTGCTCGTCGTTAGATACACCTATAAGACTTTCTAAATTAAGGGTGTCACGATAGTTTTCTTTGCTGTAATCTCTGAAAAGATTGGTGTTGAAACTGTCGCTGCCTGTATCAAAGATAGAAATGTAGAGAGTGGTCAATTTGTTTATTTTGAAAAGCCTTATGATAGTGTTGGAAGGGAGTTTGTTGGAATAGTTTTGACCGAAATCGGAGAAAACATATTCCACCTTATAATTTAATTCGCTAGAAGAGAGTGGAATGGAGGACATTGCGGTGTAATTGCCCGAAGTGTTTTCGCGCGAATAATTGTAGGTTAAAAGGAAAATATCGTTGTTCATGGAGTCCATAACTTTAACTTGATTGTAAGCCGTTGTTTTAACATAATAGGTTGCTGAACCAACAATGAAACTTACTGTCTCGTTTAAAATTTTTGCTGAAAGGTCGACCGTTTGGCTGAAAATTAGTTGATTGTGAATGGCGTTTCCGGTATATGAATATTGCTCGTTGTTGTCTGGAATGGCGAAATCTTTGTCACTAATTCCCTTGGCTGTTATGGTAAATGAAGCAGAACCTATATAGGGGCTGATATTCTGCTCGGGTGAGAACTCCACTTTGAAAGTGATTTTGTGCACTCCCACTTTATTCACGGTGGACAGCCATGAATTGTCTGATGCCGAAAGGATTTTGCCCCCATCGATGGATACGATAAGGACATAATCATAGCCACTTTCAATTTCAAACATTTGAAGAATCTCCATAAAAAGTCCTTCGGCAGAAAAGGAAGAGTTGTATTCAATCTCTTTGTTGCTAATATTTATGTTTCCTGAGAAAGCTTGCATTTCGATGGTGTAGTTAAAGATGCCTTCGCCATAATAACTTTCGCTGGGAGAACCATATTCGACAGTGAGAGTGTAGTCGCCTGCCTGCCAAGGGATTTGAATTGCATCTGAACTGCCTTGTGCGGTAAAAGTTAAACTAAAATTTGCATCAGTTGCATTATACTCTTTTCTTTCAATTGCAATGCCGTCATGATTTTTCAAAATAGCATAGATATCGTTTAAGAAAAGGTCAACAGGTTCCTCTTCCCCTTTGTAACTATACTTAGTTCGCTCAGGGAAAATAAGTTCTACTTCACGACTTATAACTGAAAAATTCTGAGGAGAAGAAAGATAATAATTTGGCTCGTCAATTATTAAAGTAATATCATAAGAAGAGACTGGCAAAATGAACTCGTTGTTTTCCCAAGATTCTTCGTCTGAAACAAAATATTTTACTTTGCTTTTAAAATCTGGGGTCATCACATAATAAAAGGGTAAAGAAGAGACTTCTTCTAAATTAAACTTGGTGCCGTATCTAAACTCCGATTGCCACTCGTCAATAGTTATGTTGCTTGCTCGACTAATCTCAAAAATGGAATGATGAGTTTGCGTCTTCATATTTCCCACAAATTCGAAATTATCGCCAGCAGTGCAAGTGGCAACACAAAGGTAGATGCCTGCATCTTTTGGAGTGGCATCTTGACTTTGGACAAAAACGCAAAACGGAAGAGAGTTTTTGTTTATAAGATAGTAGCTTTCGCCTTTATAAGTTTTCTCTTCAATGCTTTCAAAAGTTAGATCTGATATAAATTTTTTACCTTCAGTCAGAGAAACATCGCCCGTTAAAGAGTCATAATCATACGTCTTTAAAAAGCCATTCACAGAGTTTTCATAGAATGTTTCTAGTCTTTTGTAACTATAAGAGTTGTAGAATATAGCACCTTCTGTCGATGTTTCTACTTTTAAGGCAAAAATGCTGGCGTGTCCTGAATAGACTATTTTCTCGTCTTGAAGTTTGCCCTTATATTCAAGAGAGAGAGGATTTACGAGAACAATTTCCTTAGGGGAAATGGTTAGTTGCACGTCAGCGTTCATAAGTGGATTATAGTTGGGATTGGTTGGATATAGGTTGACTTTTATTGAATATGTCTTACTGGAACTTGCATTAAGAGTTTTCACCGATTGGGGCGAACTGGAAAAGACAAAGTTTTTCCCGTTGATTTCTTTTAATTCTATCTCTTTTCCTTCGATATCTTTAAAAACGTTTTTTTCTAGGTCATTTTCTATATATCTTGTTTTTATGTTTGGCAAGGAAGATTCGTCGCTGCCATAGAATATAGGAGTTTCAAAAACCATATAATCTTTTGCATAGACAATGTCCGCACGGTCAATGTTAAGATAGGCATGTTGCGAAAGATTAAGCACACAACCTTCTATCTTTTC
>CAZJEU010000079.1:0-3624 GCA_964545115.1 uncultured Christensenella sp.
ATTTTTTTACAATTTTGAAATCTCTTTTATTTTTTTAATTTAAAGTATTTTTATTTTTTTTGAAGTTAGCCTTTCTTTTACATCTTTTATGCACCTTCCACCAACATTTTGTCGGCGACAAGAGCAATGAATTCACCATTTGTTGGCTTTTCGTTGCTATCGTAGACTTTTATGCCAAAAATATTATTGATATTTTCAATTTTTCCCCTGTTCCAAGCCACTTCTATGGCGTGGCGAATGGCTCTTTCCACTTTGCTGGCGCTGGTGCTGAAACGACAAGCTATGGAAGGATAGAGTTGCTTGGTGATGGAATTGATGATGTCCGGCTCGACGATAGCCATCTTTATGGCTTCGCGCAAAAACTGATATCCTTTTATATGTGCTGGAATGCCAACGGTGATAAAAATGTTGCTAATTCGTTCTTCAAGGGCACGGTTCCGCGGTGCTTTCAACAATCTTTCATCCAGTTCCTTGCGTTCTAGAAAGTCGTTAAACCGTTTAAGAAAGACTTCTTTTGTCACTGGTTTGACCATATAATAGATGGCGCCCAGATTGATTGCTTTTTGCGCGAAGCCTTCATTTTTCAAAGACGAAAGCATAAGCACTTTTGGTTTGACTTCCAGTTTTGCGATAAGTTCCAGCAGTTCATAGCCGTCGATTGATTGCAACACCACATCGGTGATTACAAAATCCACTTTTTCTTTGCAGATTATTTCATACCCTTTTTCCCCATCACTCAAACAATCCACGATTTCGACATTTTCGTTTTGCAGCAAAACTTCCTTTGTTTTCTCCCTTTCTTCATCGACGTTATCTAGCAGTAAAACTCTAACTTTTTCCATTTCCCGCTAATCTCCTTTTTTATTGGTTACAAAAAGTTTAACATATCGCCACAAAAAACTAAAAAAGGAAGCACGGCAATATATGTCTATCTTTCCTGTTTCTAAAAATAATAGGTCGAAATATGTCGAAGAAAAAAAGCCCTTCACTTTATTAAGCCAAAAACTTAAAAAATGAGAACTTTTCACACGATTGAGTCGGTTAACCTATTTTAATGACATAAAAAGAATCTTCTTATAACACCTGTTTTATTTCAAAACGCCAATGCGCTTTCCAATTATTTTTCCGTCGTCATCTGTAAAAGGCGTTTCGTTAATCATAAACATTTTGAGATAATAAATTTCGCTGTCATCCTCTTGTTCATAAAGGAAAAATCTCTCCTTGTCAAAATTAATCATTGTTCTTTCGTTCACTTTGCCAGAGAAATTTTGTACAATGACTTTGGGACTTTGAACACTGGAAATTTCAAATTTATTATCACTTTCAAAAGTCATAACAAACTCCACCATAAACAGTCTTTCGCCTGATTCACCAGTGTCGTCGTCGTTTGAGAGTTGATAGAAAAATTCGTTGTCCTGAGTTGCGATTAAAGTTGGGTGAAGGGTGGTGGAAGAAAGTGCCACGTTGAGAATGTCATAATCTAAGCCGTTGCCGTAGCCATTATAAATTCTGAAAGAATAATTTGTCCCGTCGTAATATACCCCCAAAACACCTCTGTCGAGAGAGACCCCACCGGCGCTATCATCTAAAATGACATAGTCAACAATGGTGTCCGCTGTGGCACTGCCGTCCGCACTGAAAGGAGTCTGCGAATAAAGTTTGATTTGACTGGCATCCTTGTCGGTGGAATAGAGTTTGTTGTTTATGCTGTAATAAACACGGTTATTTTTCACTGCAACGAGAGAGATTTCGTTGGAGCTGTTCAGCATAAGGGTGGCTTCTCCGCCTGCAAGGGGTTTTCGCCACATTTCATAGGTGCTGTCGGTTGAATTTTGGGTGGTGTAGTAAACATATTTATTTACATCGGCGATGCTTTCGTTAAACTTCAAATTTTCTTGTTGCATAACGATAAAGGAAGATACTTCTGTGGCAAACAGCGTGTCCTTCACATTGGTATTTGAACATTCAACGACGACGAGTTTTTTGTCCGCATCTTTAACGACAATGTAAGTTTTGTTGCCAAAATAAACCATTTTAAAGTCGCTTTCGGCGGAATAAGTGGTCGTTTTATAGAGTTCGCGGTGTTCTGTGCCATTGAGTCGAATGCGGTCGAAACGGACAAGTCCTGTTTTAGTCTCTGAATCGGCGCCGGCAGTTTTGGCAGTGTAGGGCGTGGAGTAATAGAGAAAATCGCCACCAATATATAATCCAGAATAGGCAAAACCACCAATGTTATAGGACAAAATTTCCACATTTTGCGGCACGCCATCGTTGTTTAAAATCATTTTGCCGTTGCTGTCAAGTTTAGTCCTGTATATACCATAAACGATGAATTCGCTGTCGCTGTCATATTTGTTGTCATTCACACTTGTAAGTTTTTCATAGTCGATATAGGCGTTTGAAAAATAGAGATAGTCTCCTTTTACAACAGCGCTTCCGCCGTTGCCATAGACAGGGTCGGACGACTTTGGTCCACTGGATAGTGCAATGGCATTGCAGGCAAAAAACAGTGTGGAAAAGAGAAAAACGAACGCCAAAACAAAACCAATTTTACTTTTAAAAAACTTCTTCAAAATTGTCAACCTCACTAGAAAAATAATATAGCAAACAGATGCTTTTTTGTCAAACATAAATTGCACTTTTCAAGAGAGATTTAACAGAGATTTTTCTGAAAAGAAAGGTCTTATATTAAGTCGAATTTCAGCGTTTCGCCACTTTGCGCATCCTGACAGACAATCCAAAATCCCTCGCTTTGTGCATTGGACACATCTTTGGGCAACCATTGAGCGAAGTCCCGCAGGTCGTCGGGTGGAGTGGTGCTGTCGGGTGAAGGCACGCCATAAGATATGTATTTTAGTTTGTCATTTTCATCAGAAATTAGCCCTAGGACATAAAAATCTTCACCGCCGTCATAAGTTACCTTAACCCACTTTGAATGCGGAATGATTGTTGACAGATATTCTTCCGAAGGATACTTTTCGAACAAGGCGTTCAACTGTTCTTTCACTTGGTCGTAGAAACTTTTTTCTTCTTCTGGTTCGGAAAGTTTTTCTTTCTCCTTTTGTTCGGGTTGACTTTCGTTTTGATTTTCTTCTTGATTTTTCTCTTGAAGGTTTTCACTTTCTTCGTCGTTTGTTTTTTTGTTTATAAAAGATTTTTCAGTTAAAATTTCGCTGTCGTGTAGCGGTTTGCAATCGCTATAAAAGGACTCTCTATATCTGCATCTTGCACAACCGTCATAATAGGTGGACTGCATATCTTCTTCAAGATTTTTATCTATTAAGTTTTCTATCTTTTCTTCATTTTCTTCCGAGTAAAGAACGGATGTGTCTTTGGGTTTTTGCCGGACGAAAGCATCTTCAATTTTAGTGTTTTCATCCAAAGAATTGTTGCTGCCAGAAAGCAAAATTTCGGGGCAAAAAGCATTGGAGACATCGACTACGGCACACAACATATTTTTGGAAAAGTCCACAACTTCACTCAGTGCAAATTCACTTTTACCATCTTCAACTGAAAGCGGAATCTTAACTATTTTTTTGTCTTGCTTGATGCCAAGAGCCAGTGCCTTGTCTAGATTTTTAAGGTTAAAAAATTTTATAACACTCTTTTCTTTTTCTTTCAAAG
>CAZJEU010000080.1:0-3564 GCA_964545115.1 uncultured Christensenella sp.
GAAATGTTTCGCAACTTGTACGATGAATCTGTAGATATTTCACAGAGAATTAAAACTTTTCAGACCGAATCAGAAAATCTACTTCCAAAAGTCAGACAATCATTAAACCGAAACAACATTAACGCTCAACAAGACGAAAGGACAATCTCGGTTTATTTGGCTTTTCGCTTTCCTGAAAAATATATGTTGTACAAAGCGGATTATTATAAAAACTTCTGCAAAGAACTCAACATAAAACCGAAAAAATCTGGAGAGTGTTTTTTGCATTTGCAGGAATTAGCCAATCAAATTATTCTCGAAGATTTGCTAGATGAAAATTTCATCAATACATACCGCAAGTTTTATCAAAAACCAGAATGGGACGATAAGTATTTAATGATTCAGAATATTTTGTATGTCGTTTTTAGAGATTTTAAAGAAACAGATTTAGTCAATCTATTGAAAGATTTTAATCGAAAAGATCTGGAGGAATACTATGAGTTTTTAGATAAAATCATAGAAAAGTTTGACCTACAACAAAGTGACCAAAGATTAGTTTTCAATTTTCGAGACAAAAAATTTATTGTGTTCACGATAGGTCAAAGATATATTTGGCGTGTCAGAAATTCAAAAAGTAGTGAATTGACATTTGGTGCTATTTCTAGTGATGTGTTCACTGAAAATCATTCTAATTTTGACGGAAATCCAACTGCCTATTGGAATGGTACAAATACTATTTCAGAAATAATCAATCATCAAATAAAGGTTTTTGACGCAATCGAAAAAGAACTCAATCGCACTCAAATTTCAGGATATTCCAAACACAACAAAAAAGATTTGGAACAAATGGCTTTTGATGTAGATTTCAGAAAAGAAATTTTAAGTCAATTGGATTATCAAACAACAATCGAAAAGCCAATGGTAATTACAAAATCCGATAAAAAAACTCCGCTCAATCAAATTTTGTTTGGTGCTCCAGGAACAGGAAAAACTTACAACACAAAAAGAATAGCTGTTGAAATTATCAACGGAAAAAAGCCAAGAGTACGAGAAGAAATCAATGCAGAATATGAAAATTTGGTAAATGCAAAACAAATTGTATTTACTACGTTTCATCAAAGTTTGAGCTACGAAGATTTTATTGAGGGAATAAAACCTGAAACATCTGACGGTAATGTTACTTACGAAGTAAAAGACGGAATTTTTAAAAGTTTGTGCCAAAATGCCAATCCTAAAAACACCGTAAGTTTTGAAAATGCTTATGAGAAACTTCAACAAAAATTAGCAGAAAATGAAATAATTGAGCTTAAAACTCCGACAGACAAATCCTTTTCAATTGCCCTTAATAAAAATGGTAATTTAAGTTTGATGACAGGAAGCAAGAGAGAAAAACAAGGCGTTTTAACCAAAGAAAAATTATTACAACAACTAAACGGAAAAGAGGTTTTTATTGGTTGGGAAGGCTATTTTAAAGGTGTTATTAATCATTTGAAGGCAGAATTCAACTTCAATCCAAAAACAACTGAAAACACCAAAAATTACGTTCTCATCATTGACGAAATCAACCGTGGAAATGTTTCCGCAATTTTCGGAGAACTCATAACACTTTTAGAAGAAGATAAACGAAAAAGCAATAAGGAACAAACCGAGGTAACTCTTCCCTATTCCAACGATAAATTTTCCGTTCCAAATAATGTTTATATTATCGGCACAATGAATACTGCCGACCGAAGTGTAGAAGCCTTGGATACCGCTTTGAGAAGACGTTTTTCATTTACGGAAATGCAACCCAATCCCGAAATCTTGTTGGATTCGGAATATCAAGACGTGAATTTGAAACAACTGTTGGAAACAATAAACCAACGAATTGAAGTATTGATTGATAAAGACCACCAAATCGGTCATTCATATTTTATCGGATTACAAAACTTAGACGATTTAAAACAAACTTTCAAAGACAAAATCATTCCACTTTTGGAAGAATATTTTTATGGCGACTTCGGAAAAATTGGTTTGGTTTTAGGTGGTAATTTCATTTTTCAAGAAGAAAATACGGCAAAATTTCCGAAAAATTTCAACTATGACAATGAATTTTTAGAAGATAAAAAAGTGTATCGTTTCACGACTTTTGATGATTGGAACGAAAACACATTTATTTCGGTTTACGAGGATTAACGAATGAATAATAAAAAGTTCATACAAGTATTCGAGTATCAGAAATTACGATACGATGATTCGGGAATTTTCCGAAAACATCATTTTGATGCAATGGTAAAATTCAATGAATTACACCAAAACAAATACTTTACGATTATTCACAAAGGAATTCGTTTCGGGAGTTACGTTGGTGTGATTCAAATTGGTGGCTTAACGATTGAAATTCTTCCAAAAGCAGACAACAACGAAAAAGCAGACAAAAATCTTTGGCAAAATGTGTTGCTAAATATGCTCAAAGTCTGCAAACACATTCAAGTCGAATCTATTTCCGAAACTCAACTCAAAAAACGGTATCAATCGATTTTAGATGTTTATTTTGAACTGTATTTAAACGAAGTCGAACGATTAGTAAAAAAAGGTTTGATAAAGAAATACCGAAAAAACCAATCCAACCAAAACTCACTGAAAGGCAAATTACTTTTCGCTCAAAACATTCAGCAAAATTTAGTTCACAAAGAACATTTTTATTGTGAACATCAGGTTTATGACAAAAACCATTTGTTACACCAGATTTTGCTCAAAGGTTTATTGGTTTTAAAGACTTTCGTAAACGATTCATTAAAAGACAAATTGAATCGTTTACTTTGTGAATTTCAAGACTTTGAAAATATCAATATTCAAAAAAAGCATTTTGACAAAATCATAATCGACAGAAAAAATTACGATTATCAAAAAGCGATAGATATTGCCAAAATTATCATTTTGAATTATTCGCCAAGTTTGAATTATGGTAACGACAATTTACTCACGCTTTTATTTGATATGAATGCGTTGTGGGAAGAATATATTTTCCGCATTCTTCAAAAACATAAAACAGATGAAATCGAAGTATCATTTCAAAATTCCGACAAGTTTTGGGAAAATAAACGCATTCGTCCCGACATTGTTTTGAAAACAGAATACGAAACTTTTGTAATCGACACAAAATGGAAAATCATTGAAGCCAATAATCCTTCAGACATTGATTTAAAGCAGATGTTCGTTTATAATCTGCATTGGAAAGCCGAAAAAACATTGTTGCTTTATCCGAAAACCAATCAAATAGACAGCAATTTCGGGACATTTCATTTTGACAATCTAGGCAAAAAATGTAAACTCGGATTTGTGGATATTACAAACGAATCGACAATTAAAAACAGTAAAATTGTGTCGACAGAAATTTATGAGAAACTATGAACAAAGAACGCCAGCCTGTAACAGCACCTATAAGAAATTGGCGGTTCAGTGGTTAAATCAAGCTTTGTGCTTCTATCAAAGTTTGTGCTTGGTTGACAGTTTTGGGCTTCGAAATCGCCAACTTCTTATAGCTGCAAACCGTTATGCACAAGCAAAACAAACGCATCTATGCTAATGACGAAAATGGTTATA
>CAZJEU010000081.1:0-3505 GCA_964545115.1 uncultured Christensenella sp.
GTTTGCAAAACTGACCAATCCCGAAGGCACGCTTGAAGAAGTCAATTTAACCGAAATGCCATTTTTCGCCAACACTTCACTCACCCACTCGGCAAAGAATTCGGACAAAAACCTGTTGTCAAACCCCACCACCACTTCTTTTTTATACTTGTTTTTTAATATAACGTCGCAAAGGCTTTGAGTTATTCTGCATACATTTTCTTTGCAAAATTTTTCTCCAATAATCCCTCTGAATCCTGACGTTCCAATCTTCATCATTCTTTTCACCTCTATTTTTAAATTATATCTTTTTTTTGTCTCTAAACAAAATAAAAAACGAATAAAACAAAATACGTTAACTTAATATAAAAAGCAGTTGCAAATTAGAGTCAAATATTATAAACTAATTTAAGAAAAAAGGAGAAAATATGGAACTTTTTCAAATCATTTCTCTTGTTGCTGGCGGCATCGCATTGCTACTTTTTATCGTCCTTATGTTTGTAAATCACAAATATTCCAAACTCTTAAAAGCTTTATCTAAAAGAGAAGTGGACAATATTCGCATCAAAAATGGTGTGCGCTACACTGTTGATCAAACAATCTTTGATGAAGAAGGCGACGTCAACGTTTCCCTTTCACAAAAAGACTTGCTTCTTGAAATGAACAAAACAGAGTTTGTTGGCGCCAAAAATCGCATCAAGCCGGGCAAATACACTCTTCTTTCCACTCGTGACAAAGAAGAGACTTTCAATATTCGCATGGGCAACTACGTCAACGAATTCCATCATGCTCAAAGCATTGTTTTGGTTGAAGGACAGGAGATAACCGCCGTAAATTGTTCCGTTATTTTAAGATAAAAGGATAAAGAAATGGGAATTTTTAAATTTTTCAAAACTCAACTTCTCAAAAATATCGACTGGCTGGACAGTTCCGCCGACACTATTGTCTACAAATTCCCCATGGAAGGCAGACACATTATGATGGGCTCCAAACTTACCGTGCGAGAAAGTCAAGTAGCGATTTTTATGGTAAAAGGCAAAATTGCTGATATTTTCACCGCGGGCATTCACACATTGATGGTGAACAACCTGCCCATTTTATCTTCTCTTCTTGCATGGCCACGTGGCTTTAAACAAGCCTTCACTGCCGATGTCTTTTTCGTAAATACCAAACAATTCACCAACCAAAAATGGGGAACGACCAACCCAATAGTTATGAGAGACAAAGATTTTGGCTCTATTCGCATCAAAAGTTTCGGCACCTTTGCCTTTCGTGTCAGCGATTCCAAACTTTTGCTTCAAGAACTTTTCGGCACTTCTTCGCACTATACCACCGACAGCATCGCCACCTATCTTAAAAGCATTCTTGTCGCTGGCATTTCCGACACCATCGCCGAGAGTAAAATAGGCGCACTTGACCTTGCCTGCAACCTTTTGGAATTTACCAAGGCCGCCCGCGCACAAATAAAAGAACAATTTTCTTCGCTAGGGCTTAAGCTTACCAATCTTGTTATCGAAAACATCTCTTTTCCCGAGCAAGTGGAAAAAGCGATTGATACCCAAACTTCAATGGGTGTTTTAAAAGGCAGCATGGACACTTATATCAAATTTAAATCTGCCGAAGCCATTGGCGACGCCGCCAAAAACCCGGGTATGGCGGGCTTAGGCTCACAGTTGGGCGCTGGCATGGCAATCGGTGAAATTGTCAAAGACTCTCTTAAATCTTCCGCAAAATCTTCGGAAAAAGAAAATGAATCTCAAAAGAAGGAGAAGTTTTGCCCCGAATGCGGCGCAAAGAACACTTCCCGAGCGAAATTCTGCGTCGACTGCGGACATAAATTTTCTTTAAAAGAAAAAATAACTTGTCCTGAATGCCACGCCGAGATTTCCGGCAACCCAAAATTCTGCCCTGAATGCGGCAAAAAATTAAATTAAAAACTAACAATAAGTGTCGTTTTTATCTAAATAATAGTCACCTTTTCTTCTTTTTGCTATAATAATGCAACAGGTATTTATTTTCGTAGGAGAAAAAATGATAATTTCCAACAAATGTCCCCGTTGCAGTGGAGAATTGGCTTTTGATGTAGATAGTCAAAATTTAAAATGCAGTCATTGTGCAACCATTCACGAGTTTGAAAAAAGCAATACGCCCTTGCAAAAGAAACTGCTTACAAAAACCAGCACTATCACCGAAAGCAAAACAAAATATACTCAATTTGCTTGTCAGACTTGCGGCAGAAGACACATTTCCGCCACCGACACTCCACTTTCACGGTGCCCCAGTTGTGGCGATGACAATTTAACTAAAACACTGAAAATAGAATTTAGTCCTGACGGCATAATCCCCTTCAAAATAAATAAAGCGTCAGCACAAAATCATTTTCAAAGTTGGCTTAAAACTCGCCATTTCGCCCCCAATGCTCTTAGAAAAGCTGCAAATTCCCGCGCGTTAGACGGCTTTTATTTGCCGGGTTATTTTTACGACTTTTCCTGTCAAACAACTTATTCTGGTGTTGGAATAAATTCTTTTCGTTCTGCAAACGGACAAATTCGTGTCACTCGTCACCCCTTCCACAGAACACAAAAAGACAAATATATAGACCGTGTAGAGAGTGCCACGACTTCTATTTCTTCCGCCAAAATGCGTCAACTCGGCGGTTTTTCCAGCAGTAACTTACAACTATATCGCACCGAATTTCTCTATGGTTGGTTCGCCAACCAAGCCGACAGTTTCATTCAAGACAACAGCCAAAATATGATTCGTTCCGTCACACAGGAAATTGCGTCAAATATTCGTTCAAAATTACCCTATTCTTCTGTCGAAAACTTCAACTGCTCAACCACCTTCTCCGATATCTTTTATTCTCACGTCTATTTGCCCGTTTATAAAGGAATTTATAGATACAAAAAGCGTGATTTTTCCTATTATATCAATGGTGAAAATGGCAAAGTAGCGGGCAAAGCACCCAAATCTTTTTGGAAGATTTTTCTCTTTTTCCTTAGCATCACCGCTTGCGTCGCTCTAATCGCCTATCTTTATTATTCAAGTCGCTAACAAACAAAACTTTTAATCTCAAAAAAACTTTAACAATCTTTAAAGCTGTATCTGATTCTCAAAACAACCGCTCTTTCTCTTTCGTTTTTTAAATATTTCTTTTTTTCAATCAAATTTATAATCAAAATTTCCCACCTTTTCCCCCAAATAAATGTTGACTTTTCACTCTCTTCATATTAAAATCAACCTCGCACAAACTTTAATATTCTCCATCTCTCTCGCACAAACTTTAATATTCTCCATCCTTTCCGGACGACTAGCTCAGTTGGCAGAGCGGCTGACTCTTAATCAGTAGGTCCAGGGTTCGATCCCCTGGTCGTCCACCAACAAAAACTCTCTATTGGTGCCTTAGATATAAATAAATCATCTTAAACCCAAAAATATTTGGGTTTTTTCTAACTATCTTTTTAAAAAGACATCATTAAAAATATAATTAAACTTACTACAAAATAAAGACTCTCTTCTTTTAAAG
>CAZJEU010000082.1:0-3421 GCA_964545115.1 uncultured Christensenella sp.
TCTTTTTAAAACAATCTTTTTGTTTTCGTTGAAAAGCATAGATACAAAATAGCTGCCGGCATCTTGGGGGTCTACTTCGCTTCCACTTATTGTGGAATAAGTTATCAGATGATTTTCACTGATAATTTCATAGCCTTCTGTAAGACAAACAAGTTTAAAAATATCTTCAAAAATTTCGCCAGTAAAAGTTTTTCTGACAAAAGGAGAATTGCTTTCATCGTTTGAAACAATTGAAAGATTGACAATGGTGCTGCTGATGAAATAGACGACCTTTCTTCCTAGGCTTAAATCATAGCAAGCTGTGATGTCTGTTCCGTTTAATGTGATTGTTAAATTAGAAATAGCAGAAATGTTGGCATCGTCGGGAATGTAATATTTATCTTCCGAAGGTGTGACGGTGAAAGATATGCCTGAAAGAGTAACACTTTCCTCGCCACTTTCACTATCGATGGTATAGTCTAAAAAGTTGGTTATGGATGTTTCAACACCAGCAGTTGAATCTATGTTTTTGGCGGAAATATTTAAAGTTGCTTCTTTTTTGTTTACGAGAAAAGTGGAGTTTTCGGTGACAGTCATATCGTAATTTGTATTTGAACAACTAAAACTTCCCTGTTTAATAGTATAGGGAACAATTTGTTCGTTCACAACATTCACCGGATAATAACTTCCCACTTTTTGAATTTCCGTTCCATTATATTCAAGTTTGAAGCTGCCTGAAAAACTTGGTCGCACAAGTATAGTTTGGTCGTAAGCTTGCCCTTCCAGAGGGTCGTTGTGATTTATAAAGGAAGGGAAATTATCTCCAAAAGTGGTGATATATGAAGTGGGGGTGATGGTTATTTCTCTCTTTTTGATTTCAAAATTTCTTATGGTGCTGCTTAAAGAAAGGATAAAATTGCTGCCAAAATTGAGTGTTCCTAAATTGATTTTATAAAAACCAAAGTCTTCTCCTTCAACACGAATAAGTTTCCCTGTAACAGGTAAGTTTGCGATAGAATCATCGTAAGTATAGGTAAGTTCAGGGTCGGCATTGCCATAAATTTTGCTTTGATTAGTATCTGGCGTGATAGTGATTTGTTTCTGCTTCACAGTGAAAAAATAGACTTCTGTGGTGTCTAATGAAAAATCATAATATTCCTTTCCCGAAAGATAGCGCAAGTTTTTCGAAAGAAAAATCTGATACTGTCCACAGTCTATCATATTGTCCAGTTTTACAAAAGAGCCGTCGGGTTCCAGACGATTGTAAGACCCGTCTTCATCGGTGAGAGATAGAAGCAGTTCGGTGCCAAAAATGTTGGAAATGGTGACACCTTCTTCAATAGCACCATATGGAATGTAGTCTTGATAAAAATAACTTGGAATAGAAATGTCTCCCGTGTAAACATTTGTTGAAAATTCTGGTGTTTCATTAGGAATTATTTTCACATTTATTTTATCTAAATTGACATAAGACTTCGCAACCGAGACGGTATAATTTTGTGCACTTTCCGCTTCTAAATCTTTAAGAGCTACATAGTAGGTGGCAAAATGACTGGGGTTTTTTGCTTGCTCCACCAGTTTTAATCTAATTCTAAAAATTTCACCTGTGGAAAACATAAAGGCGCCGCTATCATTGAATTCATCGGCTGCACATTGCAAAATTCCGTCCACCACTTGTTCCACTCCGTTTATGGTCATAGAACGAACACTAGTTAATTCATAGTTCGGGGCGGCTCCATCAGGCGTGACTGAATAATAGCTGACAGTAGGCACGGGATTGCTTTGCGCATCAATCCCAAGAGGGGTTTTGTAATAAGATACAATATCTTCAAATAAAACTGCAACGTGACATTTTTTCACTTCAAATTGAATGGGGGAGTTGCCTGCATAAGTTGCAAGGGCGGATTCGATAAGAGAAAAATTAAAATTTTTGTTTATAGAATTATTCAAAGAGTAAAAATATTTCCCAGCAGGAGCGCGGAAATTGCCTTCGCCATAATCAACAATGGGGTTCTCTGGGTCGTCACTTCTATAATCAATAGTCAAGAAGGGCTGGATTTCGTTGTTGTTTGGGAAAATATCAGAGGCGCTATATTTTAAACTTGCGAGGTTGTCTTGTTCCGTATAGATTTTTTCGTTAATGAGTGGAGTGATGGTGACTGCTTTTTTGCCGACAGTCAGACTTCCGCTTAAAATAGTTGAAAGAATAACATTTCCGTCTGTTGAAAGCAATGCTGAATCATACGTTAAGTCATAGGCGCCGGCGTCTATAAATCCCCACTCGTTTTTGCCGATAGGGTTATCATTTTTCAGAAAAATATAATTTCCCGGATTTATACTTGCCATTAACTTAGGGTTTTCAAGAGGAGAAAGGTTATCTAAGGAGTTGCCGTTTGAAATATAATCTGTATTGTCATAAAGAAAATAGGAATTCGCATCCAGCGCTTGTCCATATATGATGTTTTGGTCTTTGACAACAAGGACGACTTTTTTTGGGGTTACTGTATGGATTCCTGAATGAGAAACAGAGATATAGTTTTTGGCGTAATCTTCATCAAAATGAAAAAGTACGCTTGTGGGATAGGTGCCGACAGAAGATTGCTCCGTAGCCGAAGTGCGGTAGAGATACCATGCAATAACCTTTTCTGCATCTGCTCCAACACCTTTAATCTCATTTAAACTATTTTTAAAGTCTTCCTCTGTGGGCGTGGCGGTGAAAAAACTGGCAGGTAAAGTTTCGCTGAAAATACTGCTATCATTAGGAGCATTTTGAGAAATGATATATTTGGAAACGTTTAAAGTCATTTCGGCATATTTTGTTTGAGTGGCTTTTTTTACATAAGTTATTAAGTATTCGCCAGCGTCAATAATTTCGTCCACTTGTTGTCCGCTTTCGCCAGACCCGCCGTTGCCGATTTTATAGTAGACATAGTCATAAATTTCTTCTTTGGCATTTCTTACAGTGAAATTTTCTTTAATATCACTGCCTGCATAAGTGGCGGAAAGAGAAGATTGGGAAAAATAAGGCAAGCCTTCCATTGAAATATTTAATTTTATGACAGAGGAAAAGACAGAAGAACCGTCTTCATTGACATATTCTGCTTGGATGCTAACGTCCCCTTCTCCCATCATTACCAACTTCCCTTCGCTGTTTACATATGCGACATTTGAAGCTGTGGTCTTCCAAGTGATGTTTCGGTGGGAAAACTTAGATGGTGAAAGAGAGATGTTCAGCTGAATGGGCAAAGCGTTATACTCTAAATAATATCTGCCTTTATCTTCGACAATGCTAGATGTTGACGGAAGCGAGATAGATACTGTTCTGACAGCGTCTTCGCCGCAGGCAAAGAGAAAAAACATAGAGAACACTAGGAGCGGAAGTATCAAAAAAATTTTTAAGGCTTTTTTCATCTTTTTCCTTTTTGTTTAGTTTATCCTTATT
>CAZJEU010000083.1:0-3395 GCA_964545115.1 uncultured Christensenella sp.
TATGAAAATTGCTGCTATTGGCATATTGACTGCGGTGGTGTCGCAGGTGCTTAAAAATATCGGCAAGGACGAAATCGCCACTTTTGCGACTCTCGCAGGCTTGATTATTGTGTTGATTATGTGTGTGAATATGATTGGGGAACTCTTCGATACTGTTAAAGAACTCTTTTTGATGTGAGAGATATGGAAATTTTTAAAATCATTGGAATTGGACTTTTGACTTCCATTGTGGCTACGCTCATCAAACAAATTCGACCAGAATTTTACATAGTGGTCATACTTTCAGGCAGCGTCGTAATGCTGATGATGATTGTTAACCAACTTAAAACGCTTTTTGACTATTTTCTTTCTATTTTTGGACGTACGGGGCTGGACTATGAACTTTTTGCAAGCATTTTGAACATTTTGGGAGTGGGATATCTGACGGAATTCGCCAGTGGAATCTGTGTGGATTCAGGAAATGCGAGCATTGGAGATAAGATTGTTCTTTCAGGAAAAATTTTGATTGTCTTATTATCGCTTCCTGTCATCACCAGTTTGCTGAATATTATTATAGAGATTTTGCCGTGAAAAAAAATGGAGTCGTTGTCGCATCGCTAATTTTCTTTTTTATGATGATTGTCGTCACTTCCTTTTTGATGTTTTCATATGAATTTGAAAAACAAAAAATAATTAAATCTTCTCTTTACTTATCGAGTTTTGATGATGAGAACGCTAGGGTGACAGACGGAGAAGTTTTTTCGGCACCAAACGATGAAAGTGAAATAGGAGAGAACGTAGACGGTCAACTTCAAGATATAGATTTTAGTGGACTGGACAATATTTTAAGCAATCTAGGCAAAAATGAACGGGGCTTTTTTGGCAACGGTTCTTTTTTTGAAATTGTAACAAAGTTTATAAACGCAGAAGACAGTGAATATTATAATAATTTTTTGACGTATGTTTTTTCTGTTTTATTTGATGATATCATTGAACTTATTCCATATTTTGCCATAATAATCGCTCTTTGCATTTGTTACAGTTTAATTTCTCAACTTTCCAGTGAACGAAATCGGTCGCTTGGCGGTCTGGTTCATATCATTTGTTTCAGTTCTGTGGCGGTTATTGTGCTTAAAATTGTGTTGCAACTGATGACCGATGTGTCGCAGACAATAACCAGTGTGGAAAGTCAGATGGAGATTATCTTTCCTATAATCTTAACGTTGATGACGGCGGTGGGAAGTTCGGTGACGGCGTCCACTTTTCAGCCGCTCTTGGTTATTTTGACTTCTGGCATAACCAAACTTTTCGTTTCTATTCTTGTGCCTATTTTCATTTTTAGTGTTGTTTTTGGCGTGATTGGCAATCTGTCAAGTAACGTGCGGCTGGACAAATTTGCAAAGTTTTTTTCCAGTTTGTTTAATTGGATTGTAGGCATCGTCTTCACCATCTTTGTCGCTTTTTTAACACTTCACGGTCTCACCGTTTCCACCATCGATTCTATCTCTCTCAAAACGGCAAAATATGCAATTCGCAGTTATGTCCCGGTGCTGGGGAGTTATCTTTCGGAAGGGATAAGCGTGATAATTGCCAGCAGTGTTTTGATTAAAAACGCCGTTGGTGTTGCGGGGCTGGTGCTTTTGTTCGCTACTATTTTTGCACCTATTTTAAAAATTGTCATTGTTATTTTATTGCTCAAACTTAGTGCCGCAATTTTGGAGCCGTTGTGCGAAAAACAAATTCACGAATTTTTATATTCCATTGCAAAAAGTCTTAATATGCTGACGATATGCTTGATTGCGGTGGGGTTGATGTATTTAATTTCCGTTTCACTTTTAATGTGTTGTTCAAATATTTTGTGATGGAGGTGAGTGATGAGTGAAGTTTCGAAATGGATAATCTCCATCTCCGGCATGGTTCTCATTGGAGTTTTGGTGGAAGTGGTGGTGCCAGAAGGGAAAATTAGCAGACTTTTAAAAAGCGTTGTGGGAATTTTCTCGGTATTGATAATAATCTTGCCGCTTAAAAACTTCGATTTTAAAAGTCTTAACTTTTCAAAGGTCAATGATTTTGTAATCGATGATAAATTTGTGCAAAAAAGAGAGAATGAAAAGATTGTCCTGGCGGAAAAAGAAGTGGAAAGTAATCTGGAATTAAACGGTTTTAAAAATATCTCTGTCAACATTTCGGGAGATTACTCTGGCAGTCAATTGCGGATTTCAACTGTTTTTGTCGATATCTCAAATATGGTTCTTATGGATGAAAAATTGAATAAAGATAGATATAGAAGCATTATGGCGATTATAAAAGTGAGTCTGGATGTGAGCGAGGACAAAGTGGTTTTTTATGAGTGAAGTGAGTAAAAAGAATTTTTTTGGTTCAATTTTGGACAAGTTAAAAAAAATTAAGCATCTCGACATCATTTTAATTGTGCTATTCGTTGCCATAATTTTGCTGATATATTTCTCATCTTTTGCACAAACAAATGATAGGGTTCAGGCTATTGAAGAAAGAACTATTGTTCAACAGATGACTTTGCAAGAATATTCCAAAGAGTTAACGGACAGGCTGGAACAATTGGTTTCTTCCATCGACGGGGCAGGGAAAGTGAGAGCGATGGTATATTTCGATGAAGGGATTAAGACTGAAATCGCTTATATCGTTGAAGTGAAAATTTTGGCAGACGGAACGCGGGTGGAAACCAAAAGTCCTGTGCTCATTTCAAACAAAGAGGGAAAAAGCGAAACGGTGGTGTTGCAAGAGATTATGCCTAGTCCAGTGTCCGTAATTGTGGTGGCGTCGGGGGCAAAAGATACAAATGTCAAACTTGAAATTTTGAGGTTGGTGCAAACGATGTTTGGGCTGTCATCTTCAAAAGTGGAAATTTTTGGTTAAAAAAGGGGGTAAAGGAATATGTTTACAAAAAAGAAAAAAGTTATAATTTTACTGTCTATGTTTGCGCTGCTTGTGGTGACTGGAATATTGAACATTGTGCTTAACAATTCTGCCGAGGCGGCGACGACTTCGGGGGACGTCTACACTTCCAGTTCGTTTTTCATCACCTGCAAAACAGACCGCACGACGACAAGAAATGAAAGCATTGAATATTACAACAATATTTTGCAGAGTTCCGCCAGTTCTAACGAAGCAAAACTGAATGCGGAAGAGCAAATCGGCTTGTTGATTGAAGCGATGACTATGGAAGTGAATATGGAAGGGCTCATCAAAGCCAAGGGATTTTCTGAGGCGCTGGTCAATTACACTTCCACCTATATCAACATTTTGGTTCAAAGCAGCGAGTTGACCGAAACGGAAGTGGCGCAAATCGTCGACATAATTCAATCGCAAGTGGAACGCGACATCGACTATATTAAGATAATTCCGGTGGATTGAAAAAATAATTGCATAAAAGCCAA
>CAZJEU010000084.1:0-3358 GCA_964545115.1 uncultured Christensenella sp.
CTTTTACAAATTTTATAACAGTTGCTCCAACTTCTACATCTTCAAAAGCACTTTTTTTGAAATGATAAATACTATCTAAGTATCCCAGTTTAAGAATAGATTCTTTTAAAAACTTCCCAAAATCACTATAAAGCCAACTGTCATATATGACAGCAACCATAACACCATCATTTTTTAAATGCAGAATGGACTTCAATAAAAAGTAGATATATAAATTTGATTGTGAAGGAATGGTGGAGAATAATGAAGAAACATTTTGTCTAATCTTTCTTTTAGAATTCACACCATTTGCTAATAACTCTTGTCGCACATAAGGTGGGTTTTGAATAATTAGGTCAAATTTCTCACTAATTGGTAAATCAAAGAAACTTCCTTTAATTAATTCTCTGTTTGGGTTTTTATAGAATGAATCTATTTCTTTTGTAATTAAGGTGGTGTCAATTTCAATTCCTTTTAAGAAACAATTTGAAAAATCTTCATTCATTGCTTTGAAAAAAGTATTGGGTCCAATACAGGGGTCAAGTATAGAGGAGTTCTGTTTTATTGAATCTCTCAATAAACCAATCATAAACTTTGCAAGAATTGCAGAAGTGAAAACTTGCCCTAAATTTTCATTTAGTTGGGGCTTAGTACTTTTAACTTCAAAATCCTTTGAAAAGAATAACTCTAATTGTTCTTCAAAACTTTGAACGACTACATCCAATTCTCTATATATTTTATGAACGGTGTTAAACATTGTTAAGGTTGTTGTATTTTATTTGTTCTTCAGCTACTTTTAACGCCGACAAAGCATTTTCTTCATCTCTTACAATTGAGTATACTTTGCTGGCAAGCCATAATGATTCTAAATCTTCAATTGGCACTTTGAAAAGTTTACTCAACTTAATCAAATCTTCTCTTTTTAAAGGTTTATGTTCATTTTCAACTTTACTTAGAAATCCTTCTCCAATTCCAAGTTGATACGCCACTTCCCGCTGTTTAAGACCAGCTTGTTGTCTTAATTTTCTTATTTTTTGTCCGAGTGTCATTGTCTAAATTTGTGCTTGTCCAATTATGGTCAAAGTTAATAATCTTTTTTGAATTATATTGTAATGTGTAGGAATAAATGGCTCTTTGGGTTTTTGTGTTGGCTATGAGGGATGGCAAAACCAAATGTGCCATTAGTGCGACGGCTTTTACACTGAGCGATTACGTTTTGGGGCTTTGCGTTCGGGCGGGTTTCGGAGCACAAAACTGTCAACCAACACTGAATTTGAATAGAAGCACAAAGCTCCAAGTTTGCACGCCACCCCGCATGACGCAAAACCCGTGTTGGCGGTAGTTTATTTGTCATTACTATTTTCAATGTTAGTAATGTCTATGTGGTAATTCAGAAGTCTTTTTACTTCGTCTATAGTTACACCTAAAATGATTTTTGTATTTGTACGAACTGCTGCTGCTAAACCAACAAATTTTCCGTTGTTGTCTAAAATTGGTGCGCCGCTACAACCCCTATAATCGTCAGCATCTTTAATGATTTCTGGGGCTAAAAACATATGATACCTTCCTTTAGTATTATGGTATTTTATGTCGTATTTAAGAGTTATCGTCCTTGTCAATCTACTTTGAGTTGGATTATGCCTTATATTACCACAAAAACCATAGTAATTGTCTTTATTTGGTAAAGCAACATCATTTTCAAGGTCAATGAACATTTTGAAGCTTTTTTCAACTTTGTGAAAGCCAAAATCAATTTCAGGTTGAAGGATTTCAAACTTTTCTTTAAGCTCACAAAAAGTAATGTCAATAGTTTCATTAAAATCCTTCAATAAGTCGTCAAGGCTTTGTATTTCCTCTAATTTTATATTCTTGGTAGAATACTCGTCAAAATAATTTAATGTACCAACACAATACAGCGGTGTCTTCCCCTCTTCGGGTTTTCTATTTAGTACTATGCAAGTAGATGTTTCTTCAAAATCTGTTACGTGGGCTACTGTCAATATGAAAAACCTGTCACGATATTTCACGATGCACCCTGTACCACAACTTATTGGTTCTAAATTTTCTCCCTTGACAACCAATAATTCTATTGACTCTTGTGTCATTAAGTCTAAAGCTGATAACTCCATTATAGTTTTTTTATTTCGTTCATTATCACTGGCACTCTACCGTCAGTTTAAATTACTGCCAACGCCTCGGGCGGAATTTTCTACCTAAAATTCCAAATGATAAGGTTTAAATTTATAATAAAGTTTTCAAACGAAAAACTTCAACCCGCCTGACGCAAAACTGGCTGTTAACTGTAGGGCTATTATTTTCCATTAACTTTTATTGGTGGGTGTTTTTTTAAATATTTCTGTATTTCTATAACCATTAGCTTCTTTAAGAAGTCTAATTAGCTTAAAATCATTTTTACTAGAATAAACTTCATCGTTCGCCCAAATATATTGGTAACAATTGTATTGCCTTAATTCAGCATCAGTTAAAAAACTAAACTTATTATTTTCCGATGAATAGTTAGGGAAATATTCGTCATCCCAAATAGTCAGAATAATATTCCTGCTGATTGGAAAAATTATTTCGACTCCTTTCATACCAAAACCTTCGTAAAATGCAGTTTGATTTTTGAGATGCGGGTTCAACAAAATAGGATTGTCAGAAGTAAATACTACGTCATTTTTTGTGACTCTGTATCTCCAATTTTTCTTGATTAAAAGAGTTTGGGTTTCTGTAATTAGTTCTTCATCAAGGAATAATTCAGAATGCATAACTGGTGCGTAATCATCGTCTCTTTTCAGAGCAATAATTTTACTAACGTCTATATTTCCGTAATGACTTTTAAATGCTTCTGCGATTTCGTCTCTCTTTCTCTGAATTTTCTGTTGAGCATTCCAATACTTATTTCTAATATTAGGCATTCTCAAAAATTGTATTGCAATTAAAGACGCAAATAGGTCACGTTCTCTTTTATTAAATACTTCTTTTTCTTCTTTTGAAATACTCCATTCCGAAGCTGCACTAATAATTTTGTTCAATAATTTGGAATAAATCTTTTCAATGTTTTCAGCTAATATCTTTTTCTCGATAAAATTGCTGTCTATATCCTCTGAAATATCAAGATCCAAATATTTCTCAGGGATTGAGTAAAAGTAGTCTATACACGCAGTTTTAGCAATACTTTGCGCATACCCTTTTTTTGTATTCCTTTTACTATAAACATAAACAAACTTTTTATTTTCTGAGAAGTTCTTCAAATAACATTGTGGAATAAAGTGCTGTCTTATATTTTCCTTTTTCATAAGAATTGATATGAAGCCTTACAGTTAACGCCTCGGGCGGTTTGCGAAGTGATTTGCATTTTGCAAATCGCTAGTTAGTG
>CAZJEU010000085.1:0-3280 GCA_964545115.1 uncultured Christensenella sp.
GTGCGACAATCTTTTTTGTTTTATGCCCCAAACGAAAAAGGTGAAAAACAGTGAAGTGGAACTTTTCGAAGCAACGGATTTTCGTGAAGAAGTGCTTTGTTGTGCTGCGACAATTAAAAAAATGATGGTTAAAGAAGGCAAAAAGTTTGACGACTTTTTTGTGGCGATACCCAATTTTTCGCAGAAAAAAATGATTGTGGAACAGGTGTTTTCGCAGTTTGATTTTAACTTTTATCTGGACACTCAGGAAGAGTTTTCAACCTCGGTGGTTTTTAGGTTTTTAATGAGTGCGGCAGATATGTTTAGAGAAAATTATTCTATCAAAAGCGTGTTGACTTTTCTGAAAAATCCTCTTTTGAACTTGGCACAAAACGAACTCGATGATTTTGAAGACTATGCGTTAAAATTCGATTTAAAAAACTTTTATGACCTAAAAAATATCTCTTTCTCAGCGGGTGAATTTTATGAAAACTTTTTTAAAGTCCGCAGTTTTTTGTTTGACAAAACACTTACTGTTTCAGAAAAACTCACCAGTGCAAACACCTTCGGGGAGCATCTTTTGGCCTTTAAAGAGTTGGTGGAAAACTGTTACATAGAAAAAAGACTGGAAGAAATTTGTAGAGAATTTTCTTTTAAAAATAATCTTTTACAACTGAAAATTTTTGAGCAATATTACTCCGCTCTTGAAAGCGTTTTTGATGAGATTGAAAATGTTTTGGATGCAGAAAAGTGCGATTTTAAGACTTTTCAAGCCACCTTGCAAAGTGGCCTTGCTGCTGTCAAAATTTCTACCACGCCACTGTCGATTGACTCTATTGTGGTGGGGGATTGCAGTTCGAGTTTTTTTGAAAATAGAAAAGTTTTGTTTGTGCTTTCTGCCAGTGAAGAAAATTTTCCCAAGACGTTGGCCGACAACGGACTTATTAGTGACAAAGATATTGCAATGCTTAGTGAAAGATATAAATTGGAGCCAAGTATCTTTGAACTTAATAAAAAAGAGCAGTTTAAGGCGTTTGAACTTTTGCTGAAACCGAGTGAAAAACTGCATTTAAGTTATAATTTTTTGGAAGGGGAAAGGAGCAAGCTTCTCAGCGACATTTCCAAAATGTTTCTGGTGGAAAAAGAAGGAAAATTCGCTCCGCTTGAATTTCAGCGTTTTGAAGAACTTGGTTTTGAAATCCGAAATTGTGTGGAAAATGTGGCGAGAAATAATCTTACGAAAAAAATTCGTGAGATGTGCGACGGAGTGGAAAATGATGACAAACTAATCAGCATTTTATATGCTAGCATCTTGGATAAACTGCCGAAGAACTTTTTGGAAAATTTTCAGTTTGAAAATAAACTTTCTTTGCAAGAAAACATTTTTTTTAAGAAAAACACAACTAGTGTTTCGCAGGTGGAAAGTTTTATGACTTGCCCCTTTTCGCATTTTGCATCCAGAGGGTTGGAGCTTGCCAGCAAGGACGAAGGGCAGTTGAAAAGCAATTTTATAGGACTTATTTTGCACGAAGTGGCACGAGATGTGCTTTTAGAAATTGACCTGCCGCAAAACGACGAAAAAGTGGTGGAGAAAACAATAAAGGTTTTTGAAAAAGTGGTGGCAAAAGAAGATTATATTAGTCTGGTGAAAAGTGCTTCCAACCGCACTCTTCTTAAAAATCTGAAAAATGAAGCGGTAAAATTTCTTTTGGCCATCAACTTTCAGTCGCGTCACAGTGCTTTTAAAACTAAGTTTGTGGAAAAGAGATTTGATGATAGAGGGGAGTTAAAAAGTCTTAAAATTCCACTCGCTGACAAGGTTTTGAGTTTGGTTGGGCAGGTGGATAGAATAGACCAAGCAGAAGATTATTTTCGAGTGGTGGACTATAAAACGGGTGATGTGAAAACTTCTTTGAGAGAGTTGTTTTTTGGCAAAAAAATTCAATTGGAAACTTATTTGATGGCGGTGGAAAAATCGTTAAAACTCAAAATTGCAGGGGGGTATTATCTGCCTGTGAAAGGCGGTTTCGGAGGGGAAGAAGCGTCGCTTCAAAAGAAATATCAACTGAAAGGAAACACTCTTGATAGTTTCAAGGTGGCGTGTCTTTCTGATGACAGATTGGGGGAAGAAGACGTTTTCGACAGTGATATTGTTGAAATAAAATTTAGAAAAAAGGGTAAAGAAAAAACGCAAAGTGCTTTTTCGAAAGTCGTTAGTGAAAAGGATTTTTATACTTTTGGAAACTATGCTTTGAAGTTAATTGAGCAGGCGTGCCGTGATATTGAAAAACTGAATATTACCCCGTCACCGCTGGACATTTCGGGCAAAGATGCCTGCAAAATGTGCCCTTATTATGCTTTTTGCAGGTTCGACACCGCGTTTGGAAATGTGACAAGAAAAGTGAATGCAAAAGTGTCTAAGGAAGATTTTGACAGAGAAAATCTCTCAAACATTGTCAAGGAGGAACAGGATTGAAACTTACAGAAAATCAGAAAAAAGTGCTGGAAAACCCTGCAAGCAAAATCCTCGTTTCGGCATCTGCGGGGAGTGGAAAGACAGCAACAATCATTGAAAAAATGGTGAAAATTATCTCGGAAGAAAAAGTCTGTGTGGAGAATTTACTTTCCATAACTTTCACAGATGCAGCAAGTTTGGAGATGAAAATCCGCTTGAAAGAAGCGCTTAGACCGATGGCAGCCAAAGACTCCTTTGTCAGGCAACAATTTGAAAAATTGAGCAGTGCCGATATTAGCACGCTGCACTCCTTTTGTTCAAAAATGATACGAAAAAACTTTTATATGCTAAATTTAAAGCCAAATTTTATTGTTTTAAATGAGAACAATGCCAAATATTTGAAGGTCGCTGCACTTGATAAAATGATAACTTTTTATTCCAAAAAAGACGATGAAGAATTTGTTAGTCTGTCTTCAATTTTTGAAAGTGGCAGAAATTTTGAAGCACTAAAAAACACTGTTCTTGCTGTTTATGACTTTCTTTCGGCGGTGGAAAACAAAGAAGAATTTCTTCAAAACACAGCCTTTAAACTTTATGAAACCGACCTTGAAAAGAATGAAGGTTGTTTGTTTTTGAATGATTATATTATCAAAAATTTTCATTTTTTAAAAGAAGAAACAAAAGAGATGCTTCTTCAATCCAAACAGCAAAAGAGCGAATATTTCACTTTGTTTATAGAAAATATTTTAGAAAAATTGCAAGTGGTAAATGCTAAAAATTCTTTTTATAACAATCAAAAATTGGTGGAAAGCATCGACTTTCAAAGGATTTCTCCTGGGAAAATAC
>CAZJEU010000086.1:0-3222 GCA_964545115.1 uncultured Christensenella sp.
TCAAACACATTTATTTGAGGTTGTAAGATGAATTTTTTAAAGATTTTATCTTCGTCTTGCTGTATGATTTTTTTGATCTCTCTGCCACCCATCCCTGCGATAATAATTTGCTTTGGCACCGAATTCGATGGTTTTTGGGGTAAAAGCCCGTCTAAGATGGGTTTTAGTCCGTCGCCTTCAAGGAAAATAAGCTGTGAAGAAAACTCTTTTAAATTGGTTTTTGCTTTGTTTAGACACTTGGCGCTAAGGTCGGTGACGAAGGCAAAGTTAATTTTGTTTTGACGAAAAAGTTGGAGTGGAATGAAGCCGTGGTCAGTGCCAATATCAGCAATTTGTTCTTCGTCGACGAGGCGGACGATGGCACAGAGGCGCTTGTCCTTAATCACAGAAATCTTCCAGTTTGCTGAGTCGGTTGGGGTGGCGAAGTTTGCGCAGGGCTTTGGCTTCGATTTGCCGAATGCGTTCTCTCGTGACAGAGAATTCTCTGCCTACTTCTTCTAGCGTGCGGGAGTGGGAATCGTCCAAACCATATCGCAGGCGGATGACTTTTTGTTCGCGTGGGGTGAGAGTGTCGATGGCAGACATAAGTTGCTCTTTTAGAATGAGTTGGGCTGCCGTTTCGATGGGAGATTTGATGCTTTCATCTTCAATAAAATCGCCTATTTTGCTGTCTTCTTCTTTGCCAACGGGGTTTTCCAGAGAGACGGGGTCTTGTGCTATCTTTTGAATTTCGCAGACGCGCTGTTCGGAAATGCCCATTTTTTCAGCGATTTCTTTGGCTGTTGGGTCGCGGCTGAGTTGTTGGAGCAGTTGGCGAGAGACACGGATAAGTTTGTTGATGGTTTCGACCATATGCACAGGAATGCGGATGGTGCGGGCTTGGTCGGCGATGGCACGGGTGATAGATTGACGAATCCACCATGTGGCATAGGTGGAAAAACGGAACCCTTTGGTATAATCAAATTTTTCCACTGCTTTAAGCAGCCCCAGATTGCCTTCCTGAATGAGGTCCAGAAGTTGCATGCTGCTTCGTCCAACATATTTTTTGGCGATGCTGACGACAAGACGAAGGTTGGCTTCGGAGAGTTTTTGGCGGGCACTCTCTTCCCCTTCTGCCATAAGTTTGGCATATTTAACTTCTTCTTCGGCTGTGAGAAGCGGCACTTTGCCGATGTCTTTGAGATACATTTTCACGGGGTCATCCACTTGGATTTGACCGGCAATCTCGCTGATGTTTTCCAAGTCTTCAAGGTCTTCGCTGGCTTTGTTCACTTTGATGCCCTTTTTGGTGAAAAACTCTTCGACGTCGGTAATGTCCTGCGCGGAGGCATCATATTTCAAAAGACGAAGGACGATTTCTTCTTCGTTTAGCGTTCCTTTTATTTTGGTGATTTCGGTAAGGCGGTTAATTTCTGGTTGGAATCTTTCGTTATACATTTAATTGTCTCCATTTTTTATTTCTTTTGTAATTTGGTTGAGTTCCTGAGCGATTTCCCGACGTTTGGAAAGGTCGCTCTCCTTTTTAAAAAGTTCCATAAGTTTAGCTTGCTTTTCTTTGAGGGAAGATAGAGTAATTTTTCCTAGGCATTCGTTAAAATATACTTTTTTGTTGTCTGTAAAAGGCGAAAAGTTGAAATTTATAACTTTTTGGATGTCGGGATTGTGCTCTACATCAAAAAGATCGAAAAGTGAACTTATTGTGCAGGTCTTTTTTTGCTGGTGGCAATTTTTTAGAAAGTCGAACAATTTTTGATAGTTTGGATTGGGGAAAGTTAGACTTTTTTCCAAGGCAAGTGTGGCATAATCCTGTTTGTGAGCAAGGCTGGCTAGCACGAATTGCGCGGCTTTTTGTTCGCCACGAGGACGTGAAACAAGCGGTTGTTCGGTTATTTGCACGGGTTTGTCCGCTGTTTTGATAGGGACTTTCGCAAGGTCTCTTCTTAAAATATCGATGGAGATGTCCGTTTTCGCTGACACTATTTTTAGATAAATTTCTTTTTGAGAAGCGCTTTCAAGGGAGTTTAGAAGAGAAAGGGCTTGGGTTATGAAGGAATTTTTCTGAAAATTGTCTTTAAGATTGAACCGTTCGGAGAGAATGTCCAGTTTATATTCAATGGCATCTTGTGCCTCTTCCAAGGCTTGTTGGAGAGATTCCTTTCCGTAAGTCTTCAAAAATTCGTCGGGGTCGAGATTGTCTTTTAGTCGGACGACACGCACTTCCATACCTGCTTGGGAGAGAATGTCTATGGCTTTGTATGTGGCGTTTTGACCGGCAGTGTCGCCATCAAGGCAAAGAATAATTTTGTTTGAAAAGCGTTTTAATTCAGTAGCGTGATGGGCGGTGAATGCTGTGCCCAGACACGCGACGGTGTTTTTAAAGCCCGCTTTGAACATTGCAATAACATCAATTGTTCCCTCGCAAATGGTTATGTAATCAATATTTTGTTCTTTTTTAAGGTTTTTTATGGTGTGAATGTTATAGATTGTCCGACTTTTGTCGAAAACGTTCGTTTGAGTGGAGTTGCGATATTTGGCAAATTTCGAAGAGTCGTCAAGCGAGCGTGCGGTGAAGGCGATGGTGTCGCCAAAAGAGTTTTGAATGGGGAAAATTAGGCGAGTGGCAAAGACGTCGTAGGCATTGTTTTGGTCGTTGAATTCGATGAGTCCGGCTTGCTTCATAAGTGATTTGGTGATGCCCTTTTCTTCAAGATGTTTTATCAGCCCTTGCCAAGTTGGACTGAAACCGATGGAAAAATAGGCGGCGACTTCGCCCGAGAGTCCCCGTTTTTCCAGATATTGAGAAGCAGGTGAATGAGCGTTTTCGCTAAGACAGGCGACATAGTATTCTTTGGCAAGATTAAGCGTTTTTAACACTTTCTCTTTTTGTCGAAGTTTTTCCAAGTCGTCATTTTGCGCCATTTCAGGCAGAGACATTCCTGCATTTTGCGCCAAAAATTTTATGGCTTCGAAAAAAGAAAGGTTTTCATACTTTTCCACAAATTTTATGACGTCGCCACTTTCGCCACAACCAAAGCAATGATAGTATTGCTCCACGTCGTTTACGGCAAAACTGGGCGTTTTTTCGAAATGAAAAGGACAGCAAGCCCAATGGGTCTTGCCTTTTTTTTCCAACGTTAACGATTTTGAAATAACCGAAATGATGTCGCTTCGCCTTTTTAACTCTTCGATAAACTCGGCGGGAAATCCAAAATTTGCCAAAAG
>CAZJEU010000087.1:0-3177 GCA_964545115.1 uncultured Christensenella sp.
CTTTGAATTTAGGACGTTCTTTTCAAGCGAGAGTTAACCGACAAAAGAAAGATTTAACCATATAAATATTAGACGTATGAGCAATTTAGAAAATAATTTGAAAATAAGAGTTAATGCTCTTTTTCATAACGAAATAAAGAAATCTCTTTGGGAAAAAGCAGATACAATTTATAGAGGAATAATTCCCAAAAAGAAAGGAAATGCACTGGAGAATCTTCAAGAAAAATTAAAGGCTATGCAAAAAACACTTGAAGAACTGACTAATGGATTAATTTATTTAGGAAACAATGCTTTGAGCAATTTTGAAAAAGAGATTGATAATGTTCCTAATCCGGAAAAAGAAAATGCAGTTGACAAATTGAAAGGATTGATAACAACGGAAATTCAGGAAATTGTAAAACAAATGACGACAGAAAAATTTAGACAATAAAAAACATACACATGAATAGAACGATACTAAGTTTAGCTCTCTTGAAAGTAAATTGGTCAAAAGGAGTTGACTATATTGACTGCTTTTTACCTCTATTAGTAAACACAATTTCGACTAAAGAAATTAAATCTGTTGATATAAATAACGTATCAAGTCTCAGGAGTGAAATTCTGTCTGAATATGGTTTAGACATTCCAAGGTCAGCACTGATTACAATTCTTAACAGAGCAAAGAAAAGAGGTTACTTTAATTTAGAAAATGGTTTATTCGTTGTTAATGAAGAAAAGATTAATCTTGAGGATAACACAAAAGTTCGTTCAGAAATCAACAGAGCCTATAATTTTGTGCTCAAAGAAATTAAGAAATTTATTTCTGAGAATGCCCCAGAGGGGGTTTCTTTTTCTGATGAACAAGTTTCAGAGGGATTACTTTCATTCTTAAAAAAACACGATGCAGATATTTCTTTTGGAGCAGCAGAATTGTCAATACTCCCAAAAGTTGAATCACCCGAAAAATTAAGATATTTAATATGCTGGTTTGTTGTAGAAAATTGGAAATCAAACCCTATTATGGTTAACTATCTAAAAGATATTTCTATTGGTCACGCATTAAGTTCATTAATACTTTATGATGAGTTCAATCCTTTTAAAGGTAAATTGGAAAACTTAGATGTTTACCTTGATACGCCTTTCATATTAAGCCTATTGGGGATAAATGGTGAACACCGAGTACAACTATCAGAGGAAATATTAAGCCAACTCAAAGCTGAAAAAGTAAATTTATATATACTTCAAACAACAATAAATGAAGTGTTTAACAATCTTGACGGTTGTAAAAACACTTTAAAGAAAGGGAACGGTATTGCTCAATCTCTTTCTGTTCGAATGTGTATCGAGAATAATATTAAGATAGAAGATATCGAAGAGTTAATCGCAGATTTCACAAACAAACTTGATAAACTTGGAATAAAGGAGAATCAAGTTCCTGACTATGATGATTACACTTTAGTAATTGATGAAGAGAAACTATTTGATACGATTCTTGAGTCTTATGAAAGAGTAAATAGAGGTGATAAAAAACCTAGAGCAATTGAAAAAATTAAAGCCCAACTTCCTGAACATATTGAGCGAACCGTAAGAAGAGATGTAAAGGTCCTATCTGGAATCTATAGATTCAGAAAAGGGAAGATTCCAACTAGCATAAAAGATGCAATAGCTATTTTCGTTACAACAAGTTCATCTTTAGCTTTTGCAAGCAGGGTTTTTGAACACAACTTGATTCAACGAGAAAACACGATTCCAACTTGTTTTACTGATATTTTTCTTTCAACCCTAATTTGGATTCAAAATCCATTGCTTGCGGAAAATGTTAATAAGAGACGAATTCTCTCAGATTGTTATGCAGGGTTAAGTCCATCAGAAGAATTAATTAAACAATATGAAGCTGAACTTAAAAAATTAAAAGAAAAAGGACGGATTAATGATGCAACTTATTTATCACTACGTACACATCATGTAGCAATTCAAATGCTTTCAACCAAGACACTCGGTGATCCTGAATTGTTCAGTGGTGAGACTACTGCACAACTTGTAAATCAATTCTTGGACAGAATAACAGAGGAAGAACGTATTAAAAGAATTGAAGCTGAAAATGAAAACAAAGAATTAAAGACAAAAAATGAGAATCTAGAACAAAAGATTACTGATATTGATGTGAATATCTATAACAAAGCTGAAAAGTTAGGGGTAAAAACGGCAAATTTTGTTTTAGGTTTGTTTTACACTCTAATTTTGATATCACTTCTTGTTGGTATCTACTCTCTAGTGGATAATTCAGTTTCTCTATTTCTACAAATTACTTCGTTCGCAGTTCTTGCTCTTTTGACCATTTTTGGTTTTACTCATAAATTTTCATCTGATTCAATTAGAAAGCCAATAAAAAATAAGATTAAAATGAAGATTATTAATTACTTAAATAAATAAACGCCCTATAACATGCGGTATATTTTATTGCCTAGATTGTGCTGAAATCAACGGCTGTGGCTCGCTTCAAACTTTATCACGAGTTGACAGTGACGAGCTCCGAAATCGGCAACAAAAACATACCGCTGTCCGTTACCTGCAACCGTAAGATCGTGTTAAGCAAAACTGATTACATGAAACAATTAGACAAAATTACATGACTGAAACCATCAATTTAGAGAGTTGTGAAAAATATAACCTTCCACCATTGGACAGGAAAGGAAAAATATTTATTGACGGTATACAAGAACGAGTTAATCATAGTTTGGAATTTATCAAGACCCAATATCCAAATTTTGAAAAACTAAAAATAGCTATTGATTTCATTGATTATCATAATTCTGAAGCTGTTAAAGCAGACTTTGAGCAGCTTGAACGGGTAGGATATTTTCCAGCTACTGAAACAGAAATGGAACTTGACCATGCAATCAAACATTCTTTGATTGGTTCTTACAAAGCAGCTTTTGCTGATTTGCGCAGAGCATTGGAACTGACTCTAACTTCTATTTACTTGACATCTGAACATACTGATAAAAAACAAGCAATTCAATGGGTAAATTCCCAAACAAATAGCCCTTTTGTTTCAGAGATGCTGCAAAAGTTAATTAAGAGTGGCAGATACAAAGACATAAATGACAATTATAAGTGGAGTGATAACTTTAAACAGTTTTATTGGAACATATCGGACTTTGCTCACAACAAAGGACAGTTAAAAAGTTACCGACA
>CAZJEU010000088.1:0-3104 GCA_964545115.1 uncultured Christensenella sp.
AGGTGGCACTAATCGAGGCTTCTTCTTTTGTTGGCAAAAAGATTTTAGCCACAGGCAACGGTCGTTGCAACCTTACCAATCTGAATATAAAAAGCGATTTTTTTAATCAAAATATAGATTCTTTTCTAAATCGTTTTAATCAAACTCACGCTTTAAATTTCTTTGAAAAACTCGGACTTGTCACCAAAGCGGATGAAAGTGGCAGAGTCTATCCTTTCAGCATGGAAGCAAAAAGTGTCCTTTCCGTTCTTTCTTCAAAACTAAACGAACTAAATGTCTCTCTCTTTACCAACCACCTTGTCATTTCCATTCAAAAAGAGAAAAATACCTTTTTTCTCACCGCAACCGTCACTCATCAGCCCGCCCTCATTTCAAAAAAGAATAATCTCAAAAATAAAAAGACCACCAAGCAATCCGTTTTAGCAAATTCTTTTTGCCAACACTTTTCTTGTTCCAAGCTTGTCTTTGCTTCTGGCGGTCGCTCTTCTTTTCCTTTCGAAACGAACTTTCCCGTAGAGTTCTTTCCTGCCTCTCCCAGTCTTGTTTCGCTCAAAACACTTGAAGATACATGCCATCTTAGTGGTATTCGTCTCAGTGATGTCGGTTTAAAAGCCTTTGTTTTTCATGACAAAAAAGAGTTTCATCTAAACGAAAAACTAAACTCCCAAATTCTTAATTTCAACGAATTATCTTCACTTCCCGCTGATAAAATAACGCTAAAAATAATTAAAGAAGATTTTGGAGAAGTTTTGTTTAAAGACCACGGTCTCAGTGGCATTGCCACTCTCAATCTGTCTACAATTTTTGCCCGAAATCACAATTTTAACGGAAAAATAATTATCGATATGGCACCGAAAATGCCTGAAATCGACCTAAAAACCTTACTTAATAGTCGTAGAGAACTCAAAAGAAATCTTCTCTCAGGCTTTTTAAATGACTCTATCGCAAAAGAGATTTTTAACAGGCTCAACCTGAGTTTTCACTTCCCCAATTCCCAATTAACTGAAAATAATATCTCTAAAATCATTCATACGATAAAGAATTTCACCTTTACGGTCTGCGGCAACTATGAAAACAACCAAGTTTTCAGTGGCGGAGTGCCGCTTTCTGCATTAAACGAAAAACTGGAAAGCAAAACTATCAAAAACTTGTATTTTTGCGGAGAAATTATCGATGTCGATGGCGAAACAGGCGGATACAATCTTCAATGGGCGTGGACAAGTGGATATATCGTCGGAAATTCTCTTTAAACTATTTTAAAATAACCTGAAAAGAATCCAAAAACAACTCAAAAACAACTCAAAAATGAGCCAAAAATGAGTCAAAATGATGCGAAAATGACTTAAAAATGAGCCAAAATTGAGCCAAAATGATGCAAAAGATGAGTAAAAAGTGATTCAAAATCAAAACGAAAATGATATAAAAATGATTCAATAATGAGTCAAAATTGATTCAAAATCGATTAAAAATAACCTAAAAATTGTGCAAAAATTGGCTAAAATACGCCCAAAAATTGCCCGAAAATGATTAAAAAATGATTAAAAAATGATTAAATATCATTCAAAAGTATTTGAAAAGCATCAAAAAACCACTCAAAAAGTAGTTGTTTTGAGTGGTTTTTGATTATAAATTTTATGAAAGTTCCAAACACTTTATGAAAGTTCCAAATATATTATGAGAGTTTTAGAATTTTTATAGAAGTTTAAATTTTTAATTTCAAGTTATATTTATTAAAATATCTCAACTATATTGACTTTAATACAACTATCTTTCCTTTGCATAAAAGGCAATTCCCAAGGAATCAGGCCCACAATGGGCACCAATTGTCGGGCCAATAATTTGGATGCGCGCATTTATATTTGGGAGAACGGCTTTCAGTTGTTCTAGAAAGAAGTTCGCATCATCCAAACAATCTCCGTGCAAGATGAAGAAGAGATGGTTGTCCAAATCAATTGCTCGCTCTTTAACATAGTTTACCATATGAAAAATAGATTTTTTGCGACCATTGACCTGTACGAATTTTTTAAGTTCGCCTTCTTCGGTAATTTTTATTAAAGGTTTAATATTGAGCACGCTACCAACAAAAGCTTGCACCGAACTTAACCTTCCGCCCCGTCTTAAATATTTAAGGTCTCCCACCGTAAAAATCTCGGCATAGTTGTTG
This sequence comes from uncultured Christensenella sp., assembly GCA_964545115.1. Taxonomy (GTDB): domain Bacteria; phylum Bacillota; class Clostridia; order Christensenellales; family UBA1242; genus UBA7862. The sequence goes on from CAZJEU010000088.1 coordinate 2,165, forward strand.
ATATGTTTGCGGCCATATTCCAAAATTTCGTCGACAGTTTTGCCTTCGTTAAACATTTTTCCCATATCCCACACCATCATTCCTGCTCCGGAAGAGATGCTTAGAGTGTCGAATAAAACAATCTTTCTTTGTGGAAAAATCTCTTTAAGTTGGTCGATTGCCAATTTTAAACTCTCGAAAGTGCCCGACATTTTGTTAGAGAAATGTATGTAAAAAATGTCTTTTCCTTTCTCAAAAAAGGGCGTGAAATATCGTAAATAATCTTCGGTGTTCAAAGCACAGGTCGTGGGAACAGAACCTTTTCGCATCTTGTCGAAAAAATCTTTGCCATCGAAATCTTTACCTAGCCAATAGTCCGTGAGCTTGCCATCAAGGACGTAAGGCATGCTGATGACTTCGCAACCCAGCTCCTCAGCGTCTGTGAACCAGAGTTCTTCATCACTGTCCATAAAAAGAATGGTGTTAGTTTTATCCATAGTTTCTCCTCATAAATGTGGACGATTTTATTCTTTAACTATACTTTAATTTTGCCGTCTAGTCAAATTGAAAACCAAAGGTTATTTTTGGGGTGATTTACTAACAAAAATATTTAACAAAGAACGCTCTTTTTTGAAAACTAATGCTTGAAAAGATCACGAAAAAGTGCTAGCATATTTATGAACAAAACTAAGAATTGACCTTATTTTTAGGATTATTTACTTCAATTTCTATCTTTTTTACGTTCCTATTTAAACCTTGTTGGAACTAGAAAAACATCATCTCTCTTTTTCTTTCAATCATTTTCCTGCCTCTTTTGCTCCTCAATACATTGCTTTCTCTTTTGCTCCTCAATACATTGCTTTCTCTTTTGCCCTCCAACATTTATTCTTTCTTTTGCTCTCCAATACTTTGTTCCCGTAGTAAAGCGGATATTACAAACCCCTCCTAAGCATAATTTAAA
>CAZJEU010000089.1:0-3099 GCA_964545115.1 uncultured Christensenella sp.
TTTGTGATTTATGCCTTCTTAGCATCTTTTTTCTTCGACACGATTTTTTTGCTCGAATAGGGTTTTGGATTTTTCACTGCACCAGCACGAACCAGCAAAGTTCTTGCCGTTTCAGTTGGTTGCGCTCCGTTCGAAAGCCATTTTTCCGTCTTTTCAAGGTCGATTTTAAGGTTGTCTTTTTCTACAAGAGGATTATAATACCCCAAAAAGTCAATCACTTTCCCATCTCTGCTTGTTCGGGAATCAGCCACGACAACACGATAGAACGGACTTTTTTTGTCCCCCATTCTCGTAAGTCTAATTTTTACTGCCATTTTGTTTTTCTCCTTTATTTCTCTTTTTTATGTTACATTTTTTTAAAGATTTTGGCAAAAGTCTCAAAAAAATATTAAAAACCATTTAAAATTGATTGAAATTTTAAAATTTTTAAAATCCAAACTTTTTCATATTCCCGCCCTTCATCTGCTTCATCACCAATTTTGATTGTTCAAATTGTTTCAAAAGTCGATTTACGTCCTGAATTTGTGTGCCACTGCCTTCTGCAATTCGCCTTTTGTGGCTGCTTTTCAAAACGTCAGGGTTGCGCCGCTCATATTTTGTCATACTCTGAATGATTGCTTTGTTTTTTTCCAGTTCTCTTTCGTCCACATTCATCCCTTTCATTTTGCCAGAAAGTCCGGGAATCATTCCCAAAAGGTCGTTTATATTTCCCATTTTTTTCATCTTTTCCATTTGGTCGAGAAAATCTTCAAACGTAAACTTGTTTTCACGAAACTTTTTCTCCAACTGCTTGGCTTCGTCTTCGCTCACTGCACTTTGCGCCTTTTCGATAAGAGTAAGCACGTCTCCCATCCCCAAAATTCGAGAAGCCATTCTATCGGGATGGAAAGGTTCAATATCTCCCATCTTTTCGCCAACCCCACAAAATTTGATGGGTTTTTTCACCACTTCACTGATGGAAAGTGCGGCACCTCCACGAGCATCCCCATCCAATTTGGTGAGAATCACTCCGCTAATATCAAGGTCATCATCAAACATTTTGGCAACGTTCACCGATTCCTGTCCGTTCATAGCGTCCACGACCAGCAAAATTTCGGTGGGCTTAATTTCTTTCTTTAAAAGTTTAAGTTCATCCATCAATTCTTTGTTGATTGAAAGTCGTCCCGCCGTATCAATAATCAAGGTATCAAGCATTTTTTTGTTGGCATATAAAAGAGCTTCTCTGCAAGTTTTCACCACATTTTGACTGCCTTTTTCAAACACTTCGATGCCTGCATTTCTTCCCACAGTTTGAAGTTGTTCGATTGCCGCTGGACGATAAATATCGCATGCAACAAGAAGTGGCTTTTTGCCCTGAGAACGAAGAAGCATCGAAAGTTTGCCGCACATAGTGGTTTTCCCACTGCCCTGCAACCCACAAAGCATAATAATCGTTGGCGGTTTGCTGGAAACTTCCAGTTTGACATTTGACTTTCCCAAAAGAGATATCAATTCCTCGTTAACAATCTTTATCACCTGTTGTCCCGGTGTCAGACTGTCCAAAACCTGTTGTCCAGTGGCTTTTTCACTCACTCTTTGCACAAAATTTTTCGCCACCAAAAAGTTGACGTCGGCTTCCAAAAGAGCAACGCGAATCTCTCTCATCGCTTCTTTAATTTCCAGTTCAGTAAGTTTTCCACGTTTTGTCAGGTGCGAAAAAATGTGATTTAGTCTAAGTGATAAATTAGAAAACATTCCCATCAAAACACCTCCAAAATTTTGTTTAACTCACGCGAAATTTGGTTGTTTGTAAAAGTCTTTTGTGGCAAAATTTCAAAAATTTTATCAACCGCCGATTTAACTGTCAAAAACTTATCTAATATGCCAAGTTTTTCTTCATAATTTTCCAAAATTTTTAGACTTCGCTTAACCAAATCGTTCACAGATTGCCTGCTCGAACCCGATTTTTCGGCAATTTCAGTTAAGGAAAGGTCATTATCAAGAAATTCTCTTACGGCAAAGCTTTGCTTCTGAGTCAAAAGAGGTCCATACAATTCAACCAACAAACTGAGTCGCAAAGTTCGGTCAAGTTCCACTCTAACCTCCAAAATCACTTCAAAACTTTTACAAAAATATTCTACACCAAAAAAAAGGGTTTGTAAAGTGTTTTTACTTTACAAACTCAAATTTTATTTTAATTAAAAAATTCCATCAACGAAAGTTTTGCTGTCAAACTCTTCAAGGTCATCAACGCCTTCGCCCACTCCGATGAAATAAATAGGCACTCTCAGCTCTTCAACAATTGAAAAAACAATGCCGCCTTTGCTCGTTCCATCCAGTTTTGTAAGAATAATTCCGTCAATTCCAATGGCGTCTTTAAAGGCTTCGATTTGCACAAGTGAGTTTTGACCAATGGTAGCATCCAGCACAATAAGATTAAGAAAAGTTGCTTGTTGCCATTCTCGTTTAGAAATTCTGTCGATTTTTTTCAATTCTTCCATAAGGTTTATCTTGGTGTGAAGTCTGCCCGCGGTATCAATAATCACCACATCCGCCTTTCGTGCTTTTGCACTGGAAATTCCGTCAAAAACAACGGCACTTGGGTCGGCACCTTCTTTGTGTTTAATAATTCTGGCATCTGTCCGCTTAGACCAAACACTCAATTGCTCAATTGCACCTGCACGGAAAGTGTCCGCCGCCACAAGTGTAACCGTCTTTTTAGCGCGTAAAAAAAGGCTTGCCAACTTGCCAATAGTCGTGGTTTTCCCCACACCATTCACACCCACAACAGTAATAACTATGGGAAAAGAAAACTTCTGCTTGGGCGCCTGTTCTAAAATTTGAGTTAGGATTATTTTTAATTCTTCTCGGGCATTTTCTTGTTTTACGATACGTTTTTCGATAAGACTTTTCTTTAAATTCTTTATAATTTCTTCCGAAGTTTTCACACCAATATCCGAAGAAAGAAGAGCAAATTCCAACTCTTCATAAAACTCATCGTCCAAATCTCCGCCACGAAAAACAGCATTTATCTTGCTTAGAAAAGCGTCTTTTGTTTTCTTTAAACTGTTTTTAATTTTATTAAAAAAGCCCAAAATAGAACTCCTTTTTTATTAAATA
>CAZJEU010000090.1:0-3094 GCA_964545115.1 uncultured Christensenella sp.
TTATATATTAAATTTTCTGAAAATCTTCACGCCTTTTGTGAATAAGAAGGTAATAAAAAAAGCAAGGAAAAAGAAATATAGACATGCGGTAATGATTGCGGTGAGAAATAGAGAAATTTTCGCGACGAACAAAAGAAGAACAGGGATGACTGCTAGCAGAAGTCCGAAGACCATCGTCAACATTGCAGAAAGACTCTGTTTCACTACTTGTGTTTCATTATTCCAATCAAATTTTGGCAACCATAGATTTATTAAAACTCCGCCAAAAGAAAGAGTAAGATTTAAGAGCACGGGGATTAAACATATTATAAAAAAATCTAAAAGTGAAAGAGAAAAAGTAAGAGTTAAAATAAAAGAAGAGAGAAATAAAACAGGAGACACGATAAAAACATTTAAAGAGGCTTTGGTCAAAAAGACAAGGCGTTCATCTATTGGAGTCGTTTTGAGAATCCATAAATTCTTTCCTTCCAGAGAAATGGAAATACAACTGGTGAAAGTTAAAGCCGTGAAACTGCAAAAAATGATGCATATCAAACCGATTAGCTCTTCCTTTGGAATAACCGTCATTCCAAGCATTGCTCCTAACTTTTCCATTCCCGTAAAAGTGAGAATCACTCCTGTCCCCAAAATAAAAAGAGGACCAATAATTGTGTTTATCACATAAGCAGGAGTGGTAAAATAATAGTTGATTTCTTTTTTTAAAAGTCCCTTAAAAACACTTGTATTGTTTTCGAAATTAAGTGTAGAATTTTTTGCCGAATAGGAAGCAACGTTTTTGCCAAAAGAAAAATTAAATAGAATCATTCCCAAAGTAAAGATGGCAGAGATTATTAAAAGTAGCCATATCCCACTAAGAAAATTTTGAAAAGAGAGAAAGTCTAGCAGAAGATTGGCAAACGGTCTGTCAGCGAAAAATTCTTCCAAAGAAACAAATTCAACGGAACCCATCATAAAGGACTTTGTTAGCAAAACAGCCATGATGGTTAAATATATTGCTACTGAAAATAATGATTTTAAAATTCCGGCAGTTTTGAAACGATTGAAAAGATGAGTGATAATAAAATCAACGATATAGGAAATGCCAATGCTTAAAAGCGGTAAAAACAAAATGGCTGCTAAGCCACATAAAGAAACCGCAACAGAAAAAGTTGTGTATATTTGATAAAAAAAGATATAGGGAGTTAAAAGCATAAATGCAAAAAATAAATCGAAAAAATATTTATTCAAAGTTTTTGCAATAAGAATATCTCTTCGTTTAATAGGAAGAGAAAGCAAAAGTTCTGCATCAGAGAACTTGGCGTTTCCGCTCACTCGCATAACTCCCATAATAAGCATTACGCTCAGTGTCGTTAAACAGGCATGAAAAAGAGGAAGTCTTTCGAGATTTAGTCCACGAAACCCTTCAAACATTGAATAAGCTTGCAAAGAATAAAGTGCAAAAATACTCAAAATCCCTATAATTAAAAAAGTGATTGCAAGAGAAGTTTTCGCACGCTTTTTCTTTCCTTGCAAAACGCCTAGAAGAACATTAAAATCGTTTTTAATGAGAAGACGTAAATTAGTCATTTGCTATCTCCAAAAAAACTTCTTCTAAATTCTTATCTCTTTTTATCTCTGCCATCGTGCCGTTTGCAATAATTTGACCGTTTTTAATGATTGCGACTTTGTTGCAAAGTTTTTCTGCCACTTCCAAGACATGTGTGGAAAAGAAAATGGCGCCACCTTCTTTTACAAAATCTTTCATAATCTTTTTTAAACGGAAACTTGCTTTGGGGTCTAGCCCCACAAAAGGTTCATCTAAAATTAAAATTTTTGGATTGTGAACAAGGGCCGAAATAAGAACGGTCTTCTGTTTCATTCCATGCGAATAGGTTGAAATAGGAGAATTTAAATCTTTTTCAATTTCAAATATCTCTGCATATTTTTGAGTTCTTTCACGACGCAGTGTTTTTTCTACCTTAAAAATATCTGCAATAAGATTTATAAACTGAATGCCTGTGAGGGAGGAATAAATATCAGGAGTGTCTGGTATGTATGCAAAAATCTTTTTGCACTCCAGCGGACTTTCTTTCACAGAAATGCCATTTATAAAAATATCTCCACTAGTGATATCAATCACACCTACGATGCTCTTAATAGTCGTTGTTTTCCCGGCGCCGTTGGGACCGATGAAAGCGAAAATATCTCCCGCACTCACTTCCAGTGAAACCTCTTTTGCTCCCACTTTACCGTTAGCGTAAATTTTAGTGTATTTTTCTAATTTTAACATATTTTCACCTTTATAAAAATATATTACCATACCATTGTTTTTTTTACTATTAAAAATAATAATGCTACTTTTAATTTAAAAAAGTCAGCCGCTTTTTTACAAAACGACCGACTTTTTTATTTATTTTTCGAATTATTTCTTTTCTCTTTTAAAGCACATAAACCAATCTAGGCAATAAATATCTTTAGAATTACTCTCCATTCTTTCTTTCGCTGTGCCGCAAGAGCCGGGAGTGGGAACAATGACGTCATCTCCTGGTCTCCAATCTGCTGGTGTGGCAACTTTGTCTTTGTCGGCTTTTTGAAGAGCTAGAATTATCCTTTTTAGTTCGTCAAAGTTGCGACCCATTGTAAGCGGATAGTATAAGATTGCTCTTATTTTTGCAAAAGGGTCAATTACGAAGACGGCACGCACGGCCTGAGTGGTGGATTGGTTAGGCTGAATCATTCCGAATTTCTTTGCCACGTCCATTTTTATGTCTTCAATGAGTGGAAACATAACTTCAACATTCTTCATTCCTTTCCATTCAATTTTTTCTTTTATGGTTCTAAGCCATGCAATATGTGCATAAAGTGAGTCGACAGACAAGCCAATAAGTTCAGTGTTCAAAGCTTTAAAATCTTCTGCCATACTAGCAAAAGTCATAAATTCTGTCGTGCAAACAGGGGTAAAGTCCGCTGGGTGAGAAAATAGAATTACCCATTTCCCATCGTAATCTTTCGGAAAGCTTATGTTCCCTTGTGTTGTAATCGCCTCGAAACTGGGCGCCGTGTCGCCAATCAATGGCATACTAAAAGTTTCTTCCATGTAATAAATTCTCCTTAA
>CAZJEU010000091.1:0-3093 GCA_964545115.1 uncultured Christensenella sp.
CAACCTTCTAGGATATAATCAAGTGATAAATCGCCTTGACTTTGCCTTGAAAAAATTAGAAAATTAAATAGAACTATAAAGATAAAAATCAGCAATGATTTAAAAATTCATTTTAAAAGGAAAAAAACAATGATTTTACTTAAAAATTTCTCAAAGGCATTTTCTTCATTAGGTCAATTGATGGCATTTCTGACGATAATTCTTCTGGGATTGGTGCACCTAAACGATGCTCTCCCTGTGCAATTCTTACCTGCCAATTTTTCTGAAACATTGAGTAATATTAAAGAATATGCCGTTATTCTAACAATCACGGTGTGCGGGTTCGCACTTGCGAGCAAGCTCCCCATATTTATATTTGTGCTCTTTTGCATTATGGCGGTGAGCGCTTTGGCGTGCTATTCTATTATAATTTTTGGCTAACTTTTTTTAATAATCCTTTCATTCATATTTTTTGGACAAGGTGTCATAAACATAATTTATATGAAAAAGAAAAGGCAAATGGTTATTAAAAAAAGCGGGGCGTTTTTACTTCTAAGCATTTTTTGTTTTTCACTACTTTTTCTTTCTGCGTGCGGTGCTGCCAGCCTAGAAAAGATAAGCGAGAGATTTTCTAACTATACCCTAAATTTAATTTTTGATGATAGCGACAACACTTTAAGCGGAACGGAAAAGGTGGAATATAAAAATATTTATGACTCTACTTTAAACGAAATTAAATTTCATCTTTACCCCAATGCTTTTCGTCAGGGAGCTATCTTTTCTCCCGTGTCGCTGAGAAGTTATAGCAAAGCATACCCGAGTGGATTTTCTTCTGGCAAGATAGACATTTTCTCAGTTGAAGTCGACGGGCGACAGGTGGCAGTTTTGATTGAAGGTAATGACGAAAACATTTTGAGTGTGAGTCTTTTTGAAGAGTTATATCCGGGCGATAGTATCTGGGTGGAAATTGTTTTTAAAGTATTGTTGCCCAATTGCAATCATCGTTTTGGTTATGGTGACAATACTTATAATTTCGGAAATTTTTATCCTGTTGCTTGTGTGTTTGAAAAAGGAGAGTTTGTGCAAGATAATTATGGCAGCATCGGCGACCCTTTTTATAGCGATATGGCAAACTATAATGTAACGATAACCTGTGATGATGATTTTACGGTTGCCACTTCGGGTAAGCAGACAAATCAAAGCATTCACGAAGGTAAAAAAACCACTTCCATTCGTGCAAATGCTGTAAGAGATTTTGCCTTTGTGCTTAGTCGCAAATTTTCTGTAATTACAGCCACAACTGGAAAGACAACAGTGTATTACTATTTTTATGACGACCAAAATGCAGAGCAAAGTTTGAGAACAGGCGTAAAGGCAATCGAGACTTTTAGCACCTTGTTTGGTGAATATCCGTATGAGACTTTTAGTGTGGTGAAGACCAACTTTTTGCACGGCGGAATGGAATATCCTAACCTTGTTTATATCAGCGATGCACTGGAAAGTTATGATGATTATCTTAACGTCATCATTCATGAAACAGCGCACCAATGGTGGTATAATATGGTGGGAAGCAATGCCTGCGAATATGCTTGGCTTGATGAAGGCTTGACCGAATTTTCTACATTATTGTTTTATAGAGACAACAGCGAGTATGGTGTGAATATGAAGGAAAGACTTAACGCTTCGTTGTCTAGTTATATCTTATTCAGCGAAATTTATGAGAGTGTATATGGAAATTTTGATGGCAAAATGAATAAGAATGTAAACGAATTTTCGGGAGAAATGGACTACACCTACATTGCTTATGTCAAAGGCGTGCTGTTTTTTGATAGTTTGGAAAGTGCTGTTGGACATAAAAATTTTCTTAAAGCCCTGAAACATTATTTCAAACAAAATAAATATACAAATGCCACCCCAGATGACCTTATTTCTAGTTTCGAGATGATTTCACGGCGTAGCCTTGAAGGATTTTTTAATTCGTGGATACAGGGAAAGGTTATTTTGCAAAATTATAAATAAAAAACTTTTTAAGTGCCTTCGAAATGTTAAATTTTGGCTATGAATTTTGAAAGAAAGTATGCTATAATTTTCTATATTAAGAGGACAGTAAGTTTATCAAGTGGCAGCAAAGGCAATTCCATTTTTGTGGCAGCAGGCGAGGCAAGAGTGCTCATCGACAATGGCCTGTCGCTTCGGACGATTGAAGCACGCCTTAGAGACATTGGAGAAGAGGCGGCGAACATCGATGCCATCTTGCTTACACACGAACACGGTGACCATCTTTGCGGAGTTAAACTCTTTTTAAAAAAATATAAACGAACCAAAGTTTACATTCCATCCTTTGTGCGAGAGATGGCGATTTTAAGCATTCACTCTTTGCCATCTTCACAGGTGGAATGGTTCAGCGAAAGTGATTTTTCTATCAAAAATTTGCAGATTTCTTGTTTTGTGTTGCCACACGACAGTGATTTTTGTGTGGGATACAGTGTAAAGCATCAAAACAAAAAAATGAGTGTCGCCACCGACCTTGGATTTGTGTCAAAAGACACCTTGAAAAACCTTTCGGGCAGTGATATTTTGTTTTTAGAAAGCAATCATGACGAAACTCTATTGATGCAAAATCCACGTTATCCAGCGAAAACAAAGAAAAGGATTTTAAGTAGCAAAGGACACCTGTCCAATTTTGCTTGTGCACTCGCCATTGTTTCGCTCGTTTCCACCGGACTTAAACAAGTGGTTCTTTCGCACCTTAGTGAAGAAAACAACTCGCCCAACCTTGCCTATAACACCATAAGAAAAGTGCTGAGTGAACACGGCATTGAAGAAGGTAAAAATCTGTTTGTGGACGTGGCGCAACAAAGAAATGTAGGCACGATGTTCCATCTATAAATCATATCGTTTGTCTTTTAAAAAAATTGTGGTATACTGCTTTTTATGAGAAAAAACTATCTTTTTCGTGATGTAAATAAAATCTTTCTGGGCGTGTTGTTAACTTATATTTTGCTGACTGTCTTATCAGTCACTGTTTTTTATATTTTATCAACTTATTTCGGCGTGGTGGTGGAAGGGCTGTATAGTAATTTATGGGTAAACGCGTTTTTAGCAATCTTGTTA
>CAZJEU010000092.1:0-3069 GCA_964545115.1 uncultured Christensenella sp.
AACCGGCCTTTTTCATTGCCTCAAAAATCTCAAAGTTGTGCAGCGACACTTCCGAGTGGTTTTTGTCTAAAAGTTCTCTAAGTGGCTTGTTGGAACATTCGATGCCATAGTTGTTATACATTGAAAGCAGAAATTTTGTAGCTATCAATGCATCCTGTAAAATTTCTTGTTCAGTCATAGTTTCTCCTTTTCACCCTTTATTCTTTTTCAGATAATCTAGCAAAACACCATGTCTTGCCAGATGAGCCTGTGCCATTGTTTTAAAAGTGGATTGCAGTTTCGGGCTTTCCACCATCTCGGCATAGTTTTCTGCTTTTGTCGCCGCCCAAGCCTCGAAAGTCATCAACTCCCCCAACGACTGCAAATCTTTTGTGGTTATTTGTTCACTCATAATATCCTCCTTGAAAAAGTATGTTCAGTTTTAAGTTAATTAAACCAGAAAACCGCAATTTCCAAAAATTGTTTGTTATTTTTTTTCTGGCGGTTATACTAAATAAAAGGAGAAAATTATGAAAATATTTATGGTTGGAGGTTCTGGTCTCCTTGGCAATGAAGGTGCAAAAGAATTGCTTTCAAGAGGGCACGAAGTGCTCACTGTGTCGCTTCCTCCATTGCCCAAAGGCGCAGACATTCCTAAGGAAATGAAAATCACTCTCGGCAACATTCTTGAAATGAAGGATGAAGAAATTTTGACTCTTATGAAGGGGTGCGAAGGCTTTGTGTTCGCCGCTGGCGTCGACGAACGTGTGGAATTTGCCCCTCCCGTTTATGAAGCCTATAAAAAATATAACATAGAGCCCGTCGACAGACTTTTAAAATTGTGCAAACAGTCGGGAGTTAAAAAGTGTGTAATTTTAGGCTCCTATTTTAGTCACTTCGCCAAAACTTTGTCAAAGCTTAATCTCTATGATAATCATCCTTACATCCGCAGCCGAATTGACCAAGAGAAAGTGGCATTGTCATATTCCGATGAAGAAATGGAAGTGATGGTGCTTGAATTACCTTACATTTTCGGAGTTCAAAAAGGCAGAAAGCCTGTTTGGCAGTTTTATATTGACATGCTTCTTCCTATGAAAAAAACAGTCTATTTTCCCAAAGGTGGCACGACAATGGTCACTCTAAAACAAGTGGGACAAGCAATCGCAGGCGCCTTGGAAAAGGGAAAGGGGGGAAAAGCATATCCAGTTGGATGGTATAACAAAACGTGGAAAGAACTTCTCTCAATCGTAAACGAAAATATGGGCTTTCCAGACAAAAAAATTGTCACAATCCCCACCTTTTTATATAAATTGGCATCCAAAAAAATGGAAAAGGACTATAAAAAACGAAACATAGAGCCAGGGCTTTGCCCCACTGCATTTGTTAAAGTTATGACAATGAACACTTTTATCGATAAAGACATAATTGAGAAAGAGTTAGGAGTAAAACCAGACGACATTGATGCAGCAATAGGCGAATCCATCACTTACTGCATGGAAATTCATAATGAAAAGAAAAAAGTGGTGGAAATGAAAGGCGAGTAAACTTTAAAATTGCTCAAAGCAGTTTGTCAAAACAGCTTTTTATGTTAAAATAATTTTATACAAAGGAGAAAAATTATGGAATTAAATTTTTATATTTGCCCAATATGCGGCAACATTGTTTCTTATATCAAAAGGTCAGGAGTAAAAGTCATCTGTTGTGGAATGGAAATGCAGCCGATTGTAGTAAACACCGTCGATGGCGTTCACGAAAAACATCTGCCTGTGGTCAGCGTAGAAAAGAACAAAGTAACCGTTAGAGTGGGCAGTGTGGAGCATCCTATGCTTGCCGAACATTACATTGAATGGGTGGCGTTGCAAACCAGCAATGGCAACCAAAGAAAAGCACTCAAACCGGGACAGAAGCCCGTTGTCGAGTTCTACATTCAAGACGGCGACAAAGTAGAAGCCGTATATGAATATTGCAACATACACGGGCTTTGGAAAGTGTAAAACATTTTATCAAAACTTTTGGAGCGCTCACACGCCAGTTTTCTCAAAGAAAGCTTTGTTGTGCAGCGCTTCTTTTGAATAGGGCTTGATGGCAATGGCAAGGTCATTATATTCTTTCGCCTTTTTCATATCGCTCAATCGTGAATAGCACACACACAGTTGCAAATAGGGAATAAAACCGTAATAATCAGCCAATACAAAAGCACCGGATTTTAAGTTCATCTCACACAAAGTTGCTTGTTTATACCAATAAATCGCTTGAACATATTTGTTTTTGCTAAAAAAAATATCGCCGATTTTACACAAAATCTCCGCCCTAGGCACATCAAACATAAAACTTTTAAAAAGCGAAGCAACTGCCAAATCATTTTTTTCCAGTCGCTCATAACAACTCGCCAAATTAGCACACGCTTCAATGTTGTTTTCCACCCAGCCATTATAGTTTTTCAAATAGTCTTCAAACGATTTCGCCGCTTTGCTGAAATGATTGTTATACATAAGTTCGCGCGAATAATAAAATTTTTGTCGTGGAGTGAAGGGAATTTTATTCCTCTTCATTTTTTCATAGATTTTAAGGTTGCGCTCGCTCATTGGAGAGTCTTCTTTTCGGTGTGACACAGCAAGAGAGGAATATTCAATTTTTCCGTGTAAGCAGAGAAACTCATGTACAGGGTCAACCCAAAAAAACTTGCCATCATTCTTAACAATTCTTTCACGATAATAAGAGAAAGTGGGTTTATTTTCGTTGTCGAAAGCAATGTTATATTTCATCATAACTACATCTGTTTTCTCGTCCAACTTTTTTTTGAACGCAAGCAAATCTTCTTTGCTCTCTTCCATCACGTCATCGGCATCCAGCCACATAATAAAGTCACTTGTCGCTTTGGAAAAAGCGAAGTTACGTGCCTTCGAAAAGTCATCCACCCACACAAAATCATAGATTTTATCGGTATATTTTTTTGCAATTTTCTTTGTTTTATCTTTGGAGCCAGTGTCCACAATTATAATTTCGTCCACCAAAAGGCAAACACTTTTTAAGCATCTATCCAGTCTTTTTTCTTCGTCTTTCACAATCATACACAAGCTTATCGTCGTC
>CAZJEU010000093.1:0-3008 GCA_964545115.1 uncultured Christensenella sp.
TTTTTCTCTCGAATTTTTGAAGTGTGGCACAACGGCAAACTATCATTTACAGCGGGAAAAGTGCTAAGCAACTCTGCCCTCAAAAAAGCTCATACCACAAACGTCAGAAACGCAGCCAAAATTTTTAGGGCGATGAAAGAAAGCAATGAAAAACTGGAAAGAAAGGAAAATTTTGACCTTGAAAGCAAAAATAAGGCGCTTTTATCCAGTTTGCTTTCCTATGCCGACAAAAAGTCGTGCGACTGCAATTTTGACACTATAAACAGAACAAAATGGTTTTAAAATTTGATAAAAAGGAGAAAAAATGACTGTTTTAGAAATTTTGAAAAATGCGAGTTACTATCTCAATCTTGATGTTGAATTTGCCCCCTATTTTGAAGAAACGCCCACCATAACTCCCTCCGAGGAAACAGCACGTGAGTGGGAAAAAATGCTAAAATCATTCAACCTTTTGCTAAAATCCATTGCCACAGGCAGGATTGCCCTGACGAAGGAAGAAGAGATTGTTTTTAATGCCAAAGGCGAATTTTCGCTGAGCGGTCTGGACCAAAAATTTCACGATGTGCAACGAATTGTGGGCTATAACGGACTAGTGTTTGCCAGCAAAACAAACGACGGAAAGTTGAAAGCCAACTATGTCGGCCCGGCGATGCTGAACTATTCTTTTGTGCCCGAAGATTTGAAGACAACGGACGATGTGCAGTTTTTCGATGGCGTGATAGACGAGTTGGTTTTTTCTTACGGGGTGTGTTATGTCTATTGCGAAATGTGTTCGCTTTTCGACGACGCTCAGATGTGGCAGGAAAAGTTTGAAAATGCCATAAACGATTGTATGCGCCGTGGTATGCAGCAAAAAATTATGCGCGTGAGAAGGTGGTTGGATTGAGATGAAAAGAATAAAATATGCTAAAAAACGCCTGGTGTTCGGCAACCTTCTTTCACAACAAAACAGCGACAAAAACCAAAGCGAACTGGCACCGAACGAACCAAAAATCTGCTTCAACTTCCGCCAATTTCAGGGGGCGCTTGTGCGGGCAAATGGGTTGTCACACCTTAACTTGCCCATTTCGCAACTGGAACTTTATAAGGATGCAGAACTGGAAATGGCCGAACTTTCGCAAGTTACGTTCAAAAAGATTTGGCGATATAAATATTACAGTTCGCGAAACAAGAGATATGACTATCTGTTGGTGGCTTATGGCAGTGATGGGCATCTTTATTACAACAACATCTTCATTGCCGACAGTCTTTTTCACAACACAGGGATTTCATTTTCTGCACTGCCAGTGGTGCTAAATTTCATCGTCGACGGCATAGATGTGTTGGGCTTTTCTTCACCGAAAGACAATTTTTTGGTGTGGCACACCGACGACCAGCCTTACACTTTGCCCGATGCACCGAAGTTTGCTTCCATTTGTTTGCACAAACAACGACTTTTCGTCATCGATAGCCAAAAGGACAACCTTGTGCGGTTCAGTGCAAAGACCAATCCCACTTTGTGGACGGCTGAAAACGACGCGGAAGAAGGTGGCGGCACAATCGAGATGAATGACTATAAAGGCGAGTTAAAAAACCTTTTGTCACTGGGAGATTATGTGTTTGTTTTCCGAGATTTTGGCATTTCAAAAATCACTTCCTATTCGTCCAGTTCACTCTATTATGCCAGCAATGTCTATTCTTCCAGCCACAAAATTTATCCGTCAACGGCTTGCGTTTGTGAAGACAAAATTTTCTTTTTGCAAGAAGACGGCCTTTATGAATTCAGTGGGTTTAGTGTTAAAAAAGTGCCTTTGAATTTTTCTAAAATGCTGGGCGAGTGTTCGCAAAAAGCAGCAAACACCTGCTTTCATAACGGCAAACTTTTTGTGGCGTGCAAACTAAATTTTGCAGACACAGAAGCCATTGGTTGCGAAGAGGGAACTTATGAAAACAACTGTCTGGTGGAGTTTGACCCCAAAAATCTTACATACAGCATCACGCGTGGTGTGGACGTTTGTTCGATGGTTTCCATTCGCGATTTGTTTGTGGACAAACTGGTCGTTTTGCAAAATGGCAGTTCCTTTGTCTGGCAACTGAACGACACGGGCGAGTTGCATCAAACAGTGCCACAGGGCAGATGGGAAAGTGGAAAAATCGTTTTAGAAAAACCGCACTCCACCAAAATTCTGAAAGAGATTTGCCTCAAATGTTTGTGCACTTGCCGCTTAACAGTCACCAGCGACAGGGGCGAAAGAGTTTTTGACCTTTCAGCAAAAGAGCGCTCTACAAGGTTGGTCTGCAACTTGGTGGGGAAAGAGTTTTATCTCGCCCTTTCCAGCACCGATGGTGAGATGAATATTAAAGAAATGGAGATGATTTTCAGTGAAAAAGAAGAGTCAAAATAACGTGCAAGAAAAACAAGTCGTAAGGCAGGAAAAAGAGACTTTTAACCTTAAATTAAACGAGGCAGAGTTAAAGCAAGCATTCAGAAAACTTCTAAACAGCAAGTAAAAATTATGTGGGACGAAATTTTTAAATTGGCACTTTCAAACGGCATTTGGGCAACTATGTTTGTGGGGCTGTTGATTTATCTTTTAAAGGACAGCTCAAAACGCGAAAAAAAGTATCAGGAAACCATCACAAAACTAGGTTCGCACCTAGGCGTGGTGGAAGACATTAAGGAAGAGATTAAAGAAATCCGCACGGCAATCCTAAAAGGAGCCAAGCAAAAATGAATAAAGATAAAAAATCCTTATCGTTTTGGCTGGCAATCTTTTGTGGTGTGCTGGGCGCAGTGCAAGCGGCGTGTTCCTTTTTTGACGTAACGCTGGAAATCAACCTTATTGCCGAAGGAGTGGCTGCCGTTTTGACGGCACTTGTTTTGCTGGGCGTCTTAAAACCCAAAAAGGACGCCAGCATGGGTGAAACTTTTGAAGAGATTAAAAAAAGTGTTAAAAACACTCTTCTAACAAAAGAACCAACAGAGCAAAAGACCTGCGATGACGAGCAGCTTGTCCGCCAAATTGAAA
>CAZJEU010000094.1:0-2955 GCA_964545115.1 uncultured Christensenella sp.
ATTCATCAAAGTTTTAATTTTTTCCACCACGCTCGGTTTCACCACTTCTTTTTTAAGGTCGACGCGAGCCCGCAGGTACCTTTTGATAAGTTCCTGTTCCGCCGAAAATCTTGCAAAGGCGTCGTCAGTTATGCAAAAAGCAATATTGTTAAATTTCATATCCGTGGGAGATTTATATACTTCTTTTTTACCAATTCTTTTGAGAATGTTTCTCACCTGCGGAAACATCGCCATATCTTTGCTGCTACTCACCGCCACTTCGTTATAAACGTCAAGGTGATAATAATCTAGCATATTCACAATGCCAATGTTTGCCGTCGCTGCTTCAAAAGCAATGTTCACAGGGTGTTTCAGTGGCAAATTCCATACAGGGAACTTCTCAAATTTTGCATATCCTGCCTTTGTTCCTTTTTTATATTCAAAATAAAGTTGCGAAAGACAAACTGCCAATTTTCCACTCGCCGCCTCTGGTGAACAAATTGCCACAAGGGGTCGTTTTGTCTTAATAAAGTCGTTTCTACCAAATCCTTCGTCGCTAACCACTTTTTCCGCATCGTTTGGATAGCTGGGCAGAAAATGATGAATGTATACCTTTTCTCCCTGCCTTTCCAATCGTCTTTTAAAGGCAATCGCCAACGGTTGATTTTTAAAAAGAGTGATAACCACTCCGCTAACCAACAATCCTCGTCGTCTAAAATTTCCCATCAAACGCACCACTTCCATCTCGTATGTGATGCCCAGGTTTTCCATCATCTTGCCGTTTTCAATGTCTTCGGCACTAATGGCAAACACAATTTCGCATTCCTTTTTCAGTTTTTCCAGCAGTTTAATCTGCCCGTTGATTTCAAACCCCGGCAAAACTCGTGCCGCATGAAAGTCTTCAAATAACTTTCCCCCAAACCTCAAATACAGTTTGTTGTCAAATTTTTTAAGTCTTTCTCTTATGTTTTCGCATTGCAAATCAAGATATCTTTCGTTATCAAAACAGATTTTTTTCAATGTCTTTTCTCCTCAAATAACTTTTCAATCAACCTTTCCACATTTTTTTTCAAACTGTCAAAATCAGCATTGTTCACCACAAAAAAATCTGCAATAGCAATAGGCCCGCCTTTTTCAATGTTCTCAATTTCAGAAAAATCTCTCACAGTAACTTGTTCGTCAGAAAGTGGACGAACAGCCCTTGTCGCCAGTCTTTTCGCGCGTAATCCTCTGTCGGTCACCACACTAAGCACCAAGAATTTTTCTTTAAATTTTTGTTTAAAAAATTTATATTCGCTCCACGAATACATGCTTTCCACCACCACGTTTTCTCCGTCTTCAAAAAGTCTTTGAATTTTGTCCACGCTCTTTTTGGCATAAATCGCCATATCTCCTTCTGCGCGTAGGCTTTCTCTCACCATTTTTTCGTTTTCGGGAGTCACTTCAAGGTTTTGGCGCTTCATTTCTTCGAAAGTAACGTCGCCCAAATAAACTCGCTTAAAACCTTTTTCAATAAAAAACTGTGTCGCTTCTGATTTTCCCGCCCCTGTCATTCCCACCACAGCAACAATAATATTTTTCTTCATTTCTCCCCCAAAAAATCTCTCAATTTTCTTTCAATAACAATTCTACCAAACTTTTTTCTTTTCTCCAAAAACATTCCTTTATTTTTCCAAAAAAGAGAATAACTAAAAACTTTTGGTGCACACTAAACCTAAGGAGGTAGTTATGCGCAACACATGGAAGCCGGGCGAAGTCGCCCCCGAAAGTGGAAACTACTGCGCCTTCGACGAGCAAGGACACAACGGAGGTTGTTGCTATCTGCAAAAAGGCCAAAGATTTCCCGCCACCCAACACTCAGGCAGTTATTATATGAGAGAAGAATAATCTCTTTTCAACGAAAATAAAAAAGCGAAAACTCTCGCTTTTTTTAATTTTTATAATTTAGTTAATTGCTCCCTTGCTCCAACTAAGTTTTTCGCTCACAATAAAAATGTTCTCGATACTTCTTTCAAAATTAAAAGTCAAACTCTCGAAAGTTTTTTAATAAAAACCTTTTTTCAAAACAATTTTTAATTGACACAAAATGAAAATTTTGTTAAACTCTTTTTTGCAATTAAGTTTGCTTTAACCACCCTTTTTTCCAACAATTTCTTTTAATCCACCCACCGATTATCAATAAATGGAGAAGTACCCAAGCGGCTCAAGGGGATCCCCTGCTAAGGGATTAGGCGTGTAACAGCGTGCGCGAGTTCGAATCTCGCCTTCTCCGCCAATAGTGATAAAGTTCGCACCCTCGCCAATTATATCTTTATAAATGGCGTTGCAGGTATAGTCTTTAACTTTGAAAGACCCAAGCCGAACTTATCAAAAAAACACCTAACGCAAAAGCGAGACAAAGACGGAAACTTTTGCAAAGGTTAAAATAAAAAGATAGTAATTTTTAGGTTACTGTCTTTTTGTATTATCCAAGCATATTAAATATCATTTCTGTTAATATATCTATATTTTCCTCGCCAAGTGCCGCGCTTGTATAATTGAGTACTTCCGACTTATTTTGTAAAACAGTCCTGATGTTCTTTAACTGTTCGTTCTTATCTGCTCGTCCTTTTTTAAATCCACTATGGCAAGTCGGACATAATTTAACAAGATTTCCTATATTGTCATATTTCTTTTCATTATAAACTGAGATCATATGATGTATTTCAAAATCTTGCCTGCCGTTCGGCTTTGTTATAGTCTTTGTAGTTCCACACAAAGCACATTTATCTTCTTCAAGAGTATCAAAAATAATAAGAATGTCTTTATCTCTTGTTGGTTTATTTGTTGTAATTTTATCATTAAAGCCAAGTTCATTTCTCAATATTTCAATTTGCTGCGTAGTGAGTGTTTTTTTGAAAACATTATTTGTAAAGAAATTAAGCATTTTATTAAAAGTTACTTTATCACTCATTTTAGGGATTGGAACAAGTGAAT
>CAZJEU010000095.1:0-2949 GCA_964545115.1 uncultured Christensenella sp.
GACGCTGAAATGACTGGACAATACTTCCTGACAACTCTTCAAAATTTTGCTGACGATAGCGACGTCGGTGGTGAAGTCTTGCAGTTTGATTTGGGAAGAAATCTCCGAAAAAACTTTTCTGACAAGCGACTGCTCATCGGACATTTTGAGAGCATAGGCAATGAACTTTTTTTCGTTAAGACCTTCGGCGTCCCAGATGAAAGGAAAAAGATTTTTTGCGTTCTGATAGATTGTTTTGCTCTCTTCCGTCTTCTCTGCTTCGTTGATTTTTAGCATGGCAAACAATATGCGAATATAAAGGTTTTTGCGCTTGTTGGACGATTGAACAATTTCGTTATACGTTTCTGAATAGGGCAAAATGACGACTTTTCTGAGTGTTTCGAGAGTGTGCACAACACTTTGGGTGAAGGGAGAAAAGTCTTTGGACAAGATGGCTTCGAAAAGGCAAACGATGAAATATTTTGCTTTTTCTTTGTCGACTTCCACGGTGTTTGTTTGGTCTTCACTACGCTTTTGAAGCACTTCGGTTATTTGCAAGATTTTTAGTTTTTCTTCTTTGGTAATAAGGTCAAAATCGCACGCTAGCCGCAGGACAAAAATATCGAAAAAGTTGGAAATATAACTGCGGTCTATCCAGTGAGTTACGTTCACGACGACATCTTCACCGATGGAAAAGACAACGTCTTGCAAAATTTTTATGCTTTTGTTGTAGGCATATTCAACGGCATAGTTATACATTCCGGCAGCGAAAGAAGTGAGAATGAATTCTCTGTCTTCCTGCGGCAAGAGTGAATCGGGACAATCGACAATTTGCTCGAAAGATTGGTCGGGGATTTTGCATTTTTTTAAGGCGTTATTCCAGTTAAGTTTCATTGTTTGACCTCCTCATAAAACATGTCGCCATCTTGGGAATGAAAGTATACTCCGACGATTTTTTTCACACCTGAATTTATGATGCCATAGGCGGCTCGTCTGCGGGCACCTCCCCAGATATGCTGGGTGGAATATTTGTCGGGCTTGATGAAAACGTTGTATGCTCGCACTTTTCCGCTGTTATCGATGATGGTGATGCCGTCGAAATTTAGCATGGAAATGAACATTTCAGCAATGTTATTCAGCCGTGCTTCGGAAAAACTTTTGGACATTAAAAAGGATTTGGAAAATTCAATCGGTTCGTTTAACCAAATGCCGTCGCTGAAAAATCCTTTGTCGCGATAGTCTTTGTCGATGACGACGCAAATGGCACCACGGATATCATTTTGGGCGTGTTTTAAAATGTTTTCGAACAACACTTTAATTTCGCTAAGTTTAGTTTTGGTGGTTTTCAGTTTAGAAAAACTGGCATTTGAAAAACGGGTATAGACACTTTCGCGGTTTAAAAAATTGGAGTCGTTTATGGAGAAATTTACAATCAAGTGACTGCCCTTCATCCCACGAAGACCGATGGCATAGGAACTGAGAGTGCTGAGGCAGATAAGACTGAATTTGTCGGGGCTGGGCAGATTTTCTATTTCGAACACCAGTTGGTTGAAAGGTTTTTCTTTTATGCTGTTGAAAACTTTACAGATGCCATAGTTGAAGCGGCCATCTCTCATTTCTACAAAAGTGAACCAGTCGCTTTTGCAGAAAAAAAGGAGAGATTTCATACGAGAATTGAACATTTTTTCGTTTTCGTCGCTGAACATTTGCAATTTGAAGCAATTGGGCAGGTTTTTGTAGACAAAATCGATGTTGTTGGTGAAGACGATATTTGGTTTTATCTTCAACCCTTCTTCTTCGTAACTACAAAATTTGTAGAAATTGGAGATTAGGACGGAAATGAAGTTTTCCGGCATGGAGGGAAACTCCTTTGTGATAAGTTTGAGGACGTTGTCGCGGGCTTCGGTGAAAAAAATGTTATCTGCCATCATCATTTTTCTCCTTTATTCTTTTGTTTTTTGGATGGTTTCAATGGGGGATTGATGTATGTTTTCCGAAGAAGACTCGGGTAGGACGGGGGTAGGAGAAGGAGTTTTGGAACTTTTCCGCCTTGGTTTTTCGTGACCACCGAAGAATTTTTCGGTGAAATGAAGTAAAAGGCTGGTGGGCAAAAATCGCATGGCAAAGTGCAAAAATTTATATTTTGTGCCGATGATGATAAAAGGTTTTGGACGAAGAGTTTTAGAATAGTTATGAATTTTTTTTGCAACATATTCGGCGCTCATTCGTTTGTCTTCTCTGCCATCAAGCATTGCTGTGGCGCGAAAGATGCGTTTTCCATAGCGGGGTGAAGTCTGGAAATTTTTCACTCTGTTTTTGGTGAAATTGGTTTTGACATCGCCCGGGCAGACAGACAAGACAGTGATGCCCAGCGGTTTGCATTCCATATTGAGAGAAAGTGAAAGCATATGGACGCCTGCTTTTGCCGTGCAATAAAGTGTGCGGAAAGGCAGTGGAAAAAGGGCGCAGACGGAAGAAATGTTTAAGATTTTGCCGCCTTTGACCATAAGTGGAAGAGCCGCTTTAAAACAATTTATGACACCGAGAAGGTTGACATCGAGCAGACGAGAAATGTCGGTGTCACTGGTGAGTTCCACGGCGCCGGACAGCCCGAAGCCGGCGTTATTTATCAACACGTCGATGCGAGGGAACTTTTTTTGAATTTGAGAAAAAGCGTGCTGCACTTGTTCGGGGTCGGCAACGTCACAGGGATAAAAATGGGCGAAATTTTCACTATTAGTTCGTGAAAGACAGATGACGGTGTCTTTATTTTTTTCAAAAATTTCTTTGCAGGCTTTGCCTATGCCACTGGAAGCGCCGGTGATGACCACTACACGCGAGAGAGTTCTTTTCATAAAAATATTTTAGCACTAATAGGGGGAAAGTGGCAAGCGGGTTTTGCTTTTCGGGTAGCTTTTCGGGAAGAACTTTGTTTGAAAAGAAAAATTGAAGGTGATTTTGGCTTTATAT
>CAZJEU010000096.1:0-2926 GCA_964545115.1 uncultured Christensenella sp.
TTTTTCTTTTTTGCCATTTTTTGTTTTACAACCGAATAAAATTAGTTATGGAAAACAAAGTAATAAAATTTAATCAAGACGATAAATTTTTCTTTAAAAAGGGAAGTGCTTTTTTGCGCGAAGGCAAAATAATTCAAGCAATTGATTACCTTTTGAAAGCAAGAAAAAATTGCATCGGGGGCGAAATTTATTTGCTTTATTTTATGCTTGCCCAAGCATATTTTTTCAACAAAAATTATGAACTTTCCAATCTATACTATTTTTTGTCGCTTAAAGAAGAACTCATCACACAAAGTGTTTTCAGAGGGCTTGGCGAAAATTTTGTCGTGCAAAATGACATCATTTTAGCGCGCTATTATCTCAATCAATGTGCAAATTTTGGCAAAACCATCGTGGGGCAAAGCGCCAAAGACCGCCTTAAAACTCTGGAAAATGAAGAACCGCAATTCATTGTCATCGATGGTGAAAAAAGCGATGCCATCACGCTAGAAAATGCCCGAATAAAAATGTCCGAAGGCAAGTTTGCCGACGCCATTTTGTTGTATGAAAAGCAGGGCGACTTTTCCGCACAAGACGTGAGAAGCGAACTTGCTCTTGCCTATTTTTTTGAAAGCGACTTCGAGAAGACGCTCAATCTTTTGCACACTTTCGGCACCGATTCTGTCAGTGACTTGTGCAATTTATTGCTCGTCTATCACGCTTCAAACGACGTCAAAAACTATCAAAAAACCAAAGAAAAACTCCGTGCCACACGTCCCGTTTGCGAAGAAGACAAGTTTAAAATTGCTCTCACCTTTGCCCAAACGCTCAGCCTTGACGTCGCTCTTGTTTACATGGAAGATTATCTTGCCAAAAACACCGCCGATATCGAACTGGAATTTTATTACATAATCGCTCTGATGAACGACCGCCAATTTGAAAAAGCCAAACGCCTTTTGATAAACTTAAAACGCATAAACCCCTTAGATAACTATCTTTTCAACCACTATCTTGCCTTGTGCAACACCCAAAGCAAACGCCCGCTGGAATATATTTTCAGCCTGCCACTGCGGGAAGTGGTGAAAATGCAGACAAAAATTAAAACTCATCTTGTTCAAAACCTTGCAGAACTCAAAAAATCTTTTCTTGAAAACACCGACTTTTTTCTCTACTACGCTCTAAAAACCCCCCATTCAAACACAAAAAATATGCTTTTGATGAAATTGGCAGCACTGGAAGGTGAAGAGTTTGAGAACTTTTTTGACATTTTACTCCTAGGCGACCGCCTAAAAACTTCGCTCAAAACCGCCTTAGCAGCCAAACGCGCCACCCTTGACTCCACAGTTATAGTCGCTTTAACCAAAGAAAATGTCTATTCAAAAATCATCCTGCCAAATATGCAAATCACCAGAATAAACAACATTCATCTGCATTCCGCCACTCAAAAAGTGGTTAATTATCTTTTGAACGAACTTCCGCCGCTCAGTGTTTCGCTTGCCAGAGATGTGGTGAAAATCGAACGTCGCATCAAAACGGACAACGTCCGAAGTGATGTCCTTGCTTGTTTTTTAACTTATGAATGCCTGAAAAATTTTCGCATAACCACACTCAACAAAATCTGTCGTCACTTCAAAGTGCTTCAACAAGAATTTTATAAATTTTTAAACGATTATAACTTCGAAATCTAACTTCCTAAAATTGACTATTGAAAAATTTTTCAAACACTGCTATAATAGCAACAGAAAACAGTCAACTGTCACAGGAGGAAATTATGCAATATTTGCTTGGTCGCACTTTAGCACAATTTTTGAACGAGCCACTCGCTCTCATTGCTCTTATCATTATCTCGGTGGGGGTTTCGCTTGCCCTGCTTGCCAGGCGCATCACACGTGTCGCTCGTCAGAAAAACGATATATCCGAAACGGATAAAATGTATCTTACTCTCAAAATTATCGGACTTCTGATGGTGGTCGTCGGGTTTGTTTTCATCACCGCCGACATTATCTTATACATTTTCAAAAGATAAAATTTATCGTCCGCCAACTTCTTTTTAACACAGAAAAGACACCTTTTTAAGATGTCTTTTTTTTATAAAATAAAGTTTAATTTTATCCTTTGGCACCAAATTTAATAATTTTCGGGCTAAAATCTCGTCTTATTTTCTTTTCGCCACTTCAAATCTTTTTGAAAAAAGATATTACTCTAAGTTCCTTTGGAGAAATTATTATTTCAAGTTCCCTTGAAAATAGCCATTAAAAACTTGTCTGCTTTCGTTGATAGAAAGGAACGCGCGCGGGTCTTTTTTGTCCAAAATTGCTTTCAATTTCTTCAACTTTTTGGAATCGGTGTCCACAAAAATAAGATAGGTTTCCATTTTTTCTTTTGCACCTTTCGCGGTGAGAATGGTCGCCCCAAACCCATTGTTTTGTAAATCTTCCACCAACTCATCGTTTTTGCTGGACAGCACAATCTGCACTTTTACATTTATCTTAATAAAAATGCGCGACAAATTTCCGCCGATGAAAGTCCCCAAAGCAAAGCCCAGTGAATAGGATGTGGCAATCAAAATGGTGTCCAGCACGTGATTTTCTATCCCAAAATTCAGTGCCGCCTTCACCACAATAAACCAAAAAAAGGCCTCCACAAACCCTAGCGACGCCGCCAAACCAGATTTGCCTTTCACCACAAACACCGTTCTAAGAGTTGCCAACCCCATGTCCACAATCCTGCCCATAATCACGACGATACACACCAGCCACAATTCAACCTGCACTCCAAAAAACATCTTCAAACTCCTAATTGATTTCTATTTGGCATTATAGCCTGCATATAAAAATAAGCCAAACGAAAACACGCTAAAAGTCTTTTTACACTGCTTTTTACCCGCCAAAAACAATTTTTTTTAACCACCGTCAAATAAATGCTAAAAAGTTGACTTAAAAACATA
>CAZJEU010000097.1:0-2850 GCA_964545115.1 uncultured Christensenella sp.
AGAAAAGATGATTATAATCGGAGCCGACCACGCAGGGTTTGAACTCAAAGAAAAATTGAAAAACTTTCTTCAAAAAAAAGAAGAAAAAATCGTTGACGTAGGTGCTTTTTCACTGGATGAAAATGACGACTTTTCCTTTTATGTCAACTTGCTTAAAAAGGAATTTTCCAAAGATGAAAACAACCGCATAATCTCCGTTTGCGGGTCAGGTGTGGGAATGAATGTGGGGCTCAACAAGCAAAAAAACATCAGAGGAATTGTGGGACACAACGCAAAAGAAGTGAAACTTGCTAGACAACATAACAACATAAATGCGCTTTCTCTCTCGGGCAGGACGACTTCTTTTAAAGCCGCTCAGAAGATGGTGAACGCCTTTTTGAACACCAGCGAACTTAAAGGAAAATATGAAAGACGAATGAGAGAAATTGAACTTAAATAAATTGAATACCTTTTAAAAAACTCTCTAAATCTTCCTTTTAAAAAATTCTGCTAAAAAGGTGCTCGCCACACCTTTCGTTTTTGGTTTAAAAAAGAAATGTTTTTCATATACATAAATATGAAAAAGAAAATAAAAGTTATAGGATGGGTTTTTTGTTGCTTTTTTCTCTGTTGTTTTCTTCTGTCTTGCAGCAAATCAATTCACGAACTAATAAGCGACAGTGTAAGTGAATTTCGCGAAAACTATTTTTATGGTGAAAGCGGTTCGTATTCCGCCAGTTTTACCGATGGAAAACGGGAAAAAGACTATGTCTATAACGGCATCAAAACCGGCCTTGTCGACTACGGCGTCCTTGTCGTCAAAATTGATAATTCTCAGTTGGAAACGTTTGCATTTGAACTTAAAATTAACAGCGAAACTCTCGTAGGAGAGATGGAGCGCAATCCTTTTGACCGCACATTTGTGTTCGACACAACCACACGTGTGTCTTCTACGGACACGCTTTCACTATATTTGCCTCCAATCGACCTTACCATTTCTCTCACTTGTCTTTCAAAAGACTGGCAAATGACTTGTGGCAAGGCACTAAATAAATTTGTGGATGAAAAGAAACCAGAACTACAAAAATTTGTTTCAAAAGAAGGTTTTTCAGGCGAAATTTATATCAAACTGGTTGCCGACAAAATCGACCGAAATAACATTTATTATTACATCCTTGCCGTCTGTCGTGACGGGACAGTTTTCGGCTCGCTCATCGACGTGCAAACAGGAGAGATTGTGCAAAATTAGTTTTATAAAACTGAAAATTATGCTATAATAAATAGTATGAATAAGCATCTCTTTTCCACTCAAAAACAAGCAGAGAAGGCCTTGCTTGTCGGCGTCGCAATAAATAAAATCCACCATTCTTTCGACAACGAATTGGAAGAACTCGCCAGTCTTTGCCACACTGCGGGGCTGGAAGTGGTGGGGCAGACGTGGCAAAATATTAAAGAAGAAACGCCCGCCACTCTTTTAGGTTCGGGCAAAGTCGAAGAGATAAAGACTCTCGCTCAGGAACTTCTCGCAAATGTCGTTGTCGTCGATTGCGAACTCTCCGGCTCGCAAATAAATAATATCAGTGACGTTGTCGGCGTGAAAGTCATCGACCGTTCTATGCTCATTCTCGACATTTTCGCCAGCAGGGCCACTTCCAACGAAGGCCGTCTTCAAGTGAAATTGGCACAACTAAAATATACTCTCCCCCGTGTTTCCAGTGCTTCTCGTGGTTCAAACAGATTCGGGAGTGGTGGTGTGGGCATGCGGGGCCCGGGCGAAACCAAACTCGAAACGGACAAACGTGCCATTCGCGAAAGCATCATTCGCCTGGGAAATGAAATTAAAAAAATTCGCAGCCAGCGCTACATTCAAAAAAGTGAAAGAAAGAAAAACCGACTTAAACAAGTGGCAATAGTAGGCTACACCAACGCAGGGAAGTCGACACTTATGAACACCATAACCAAAGCAGGCATCTATGCCGACGACTTGCTTTTTGCCACGTTGGACACCACTTCTCGTGTGCTTTGGTTGGGCGAAGGAAAAAGAGTCCTCTTGGTGGACACAGTCGGCTTCATCGACAAACTGCCACACTCCTTCATCCAAGCCTTCAACGCCACCTTGGAAGAAACTGCCGACGCCGATTTGCTCGTGCACGTCGTGGACGTCTCGGACAGAAACCATCTTGAAAAAATGCATGTCGTGGACGACGTGTTAAAGCAAATTAGAGCGGATAAAATTCCAAAAATTGTCGTTTTTAACAAAATCGACAAACTCTCTCAACCTTTCGAAGTCCCCAAAGACACCATTCTCGTAAGTGCGAAAAACAACCTTGGCATCGAAAAACTCAAAAACGAAATTGAAAAAAAGTTGTTTGACTAACCTTTTCTTATAAAAAACATTAAAAAGGGAAGAGAAATCTTTCTTTTTTTTTCACCTTTTGCAAAAATTAAAAATAGAATGAAGTAGAAGCAAAAGAAAAAAATTATCAAATTGCAAAGGAAAAAAGTTTTACATAAAAACGTCTGGACAAAATTTATTTTATAAAAGGAGATACTTATGAGCTTTTTTGGGAACAATCCCTGCGGAGGCGGATGCGGTTTTGGCGGCGGAAATTGTTGCTGGTTACTTATTTTGCTGATGCTCTGCAATTGCGGCTGTGGCTGCGGCGGCGGTGGCGGCGGAATGAATCAATGCATCGACATTTGCACACTTATGTTTGTCATATTGCTCCTGTCCTGCTGTGGCGGAGGATGCTGCAACTCAAGTTGCTAATCAAAAAACGACTGCAAAAGAGGAGAAGGCGGGGTTTTCCCCGTCTTTTTTATCGACTTAAACTTTTTTAATTGCAATCTTTTTCCCATTATTATATGTTC
>CAZJEU010000098.1:0-2793 GCA_964545115.1 uncultured Christensenella sp.
AAGAGTGGCAAGCACCACTCTTAAAGTCTCATAATCATACGCTGGCAATATCTTAGCATAAAAATTGATAAATATCAAGTGCTAAAACGGCTTTTATGCGAAAAAAGCGGCAAAAACTTCCCGTTTTTAGCCCTAAAAAACGTTTTGGAAGTTTTAATAAAGTTTCAAAAAGATTTCCGCCGTGGCAATGACGTCCGAAAGAGCGCGATGAGCGTCTGTCAATTCAACATTTAGATTTTTGGCGACCGAGCCTAAATTGTAGTGTTTCAGCCCATTTAATTTTTGTCTTGCCAGCAACAAAACGTCTATTTGTGAGTGTTCAAAGTTAATTCCCACCTTGGCACCAGCCTTGTCCAAAAAGGCTTTGTCAAAGGAAATATTGTTGTAGCCCACGAGTTGGGCGCCCTTGCAAAACTGAAAAAAGTCGCCCAGAACTCTTTCAATCGGCAGAGAGTCTGCCACCATTTCGTCGGTAATTTTGTTTACTCTCGTTGCGTCGGGCGGGATGCGCTTGGTTGGCTTTACCAGCGTTGAAAACTCTTCCGTAAACTGCCCATTTTCAATTTTTAACGCACCGATTTCGATGATTTCTTCGTTTGCAGAGTCAATGCCTGTCGTTTCGAAATCATATACGACAAAAGTATTTTTCAAAATCTCTTTGGAAGGTTCTTTTTCTTTAAAAAGGCTGGTCTGTTGTTGAACGCTATATTTTCTGGGGCGAACAAAGCGATAACCATCAACAATGTTTACCACATTTTTAAGATTTTCTTCCCTGCTGGGAAGAGTGCAAAAACTAATTTTTTCTGCATTGATTTCAAAGGCTTCATTAAATTTTGTCACTCGTCCTTGCACCGCAAGAATATTCCCTTCTTTAAGAAGATGCATTTTGTGATAGGCCGCTTTGGTAGGGAAAATAACACCGTTTATGGCGCCTGTATCGTCACGAAGTTGAAACTTGAAGTAGGGTTTTTCTTCAAAAATCGCTTCTCCATTTTCGTCTGTTTTTTTGCTCTTCTTTTTGAACGATTTTTCTGTCAAGTTGCTTAATTTCCCAGCAACGACACAGGTGTCCATCGGACGCGAAATGGTTTTTATAAAACGCGGATTGAACGTAATGTCGGTGCCAATAAAAGGCTTTTTGTCCAGCAGAAAATATTTCTCCTGACTGGCTGAAAGCAGCGCGTCAAAGTCACTCTTTTCACGAATTTCAGCAATTCTTTTCGTCAACAAGTCTTCGTCAAAACTCTCTTCTTCCGTCTGAGAAAAAGAAATTTCGAACTGTGCACAAAAATTCTTTTCAAGGTGTTCCAATAATTTTTTTTCTATCTTTTGCTCTTCAAACCGTTCAGATAAATTTTTTTCTAGTTTAAAATAAACCTTTACTTTTTCTTCACATAAGACAGTAAGGTTTTTGAAGTCAAAGGCACTGAAAATGGCTTTATAATTTTGCGCCAAAAAATCTTTAACCTTGCCAAAAACAAGGTCACTTTCCACAAAACTTTTGTTAATCTCCACCTTTAAACTCACTTCTGCTTTTGCCTTTTGCAGATATTCCTTTATCGCTTGAACAATTTCCTTTCGGTCAGCATCTGCAAGTTGCTCCTGTGCGGGATAGATAAACTCTGTTTTAAGAGCGTTGGTAGTTTTGTTAAAAGAAAGATTTTTTAACTTTAAAAAAGTGAATTTCCCTTCCGTTTTTTCATCGATAAACGAGAGAAATTTTTCTATCTTATTCATACCGCAATTTTAGACTAAAAAATGCAGAATGTCAATCATCACGACGAAAGCAAGCAGCAAAATTAGTCCTGCAAAATGAATGTTCGCCTCGATTTTTCTGTTCACGGGTTTGCCCCTCACCCATTCAATGCCCACAAACACCATTCGTGCACCATCCAATGCCGGAATGGGCAACAAGTTGAACACTGCAAGATTGATGGAAATAAGCGGCAACAAAAGCAATAAGTTGGCAAAATTTTGACTGGTTACCTGCGCTATCGTCACCACAGTAGTCACGGTGCCACCCAACGCACTCAGTGCAATTTGTCCCGAAATAAGTTGCCACAAAATGATTAAAATCTTCCACACCCACTTAAAGCAAAATATAAAAGTTCCCCCCAGTGCTTCTAAAAAACTATACCTATAATTTTCTGTCGTCAACCCAATTTTGCCGATGGAAAGAGTGCTTTCAAGAGCGCTATCTCCCGCAGTTAAAAGAAATCTGTATCCGTCAATTTCCACCAATCCATTGCTGTCGGGGATAAAATCTTTGGTCGAATCCGCGGCCAACCTTCTCACTTTAAAAACAGAATCTTCTTCCACAATGGCATAAGAAAAACCCGTTCCTGCTCCCACAAAAATTTTACCAAATTCATCGTCGACCTGCTCTTCAATCAAAAACCAACTGCGCCCGATGTCCGTCAAAACCAGCTCTTTTCCTTCTCGCCTGACTGTCACCGAAAAGGTTTCGCCCACGTCATATGAGGCAATCATCGAGTTAAAATAACGGTCATACACAAAGTCAGTTTCCACGCCATTCACCGCCAAAATAATATCATCTTTTTGCAACCATTCTTCTGCAATCACAGTGGAAGGAAAGTCGACACTTTTCACTTGAACCTTATCGGCATAACCAAAAGCCATCAAAAATATGCTGGCGAACAAAAGGGCAGACAAAAAGTTGAAAAAAGCGCCCATAAAAAGGACGACCAATCGTTTCCACGGTGCCATAGAGTCGAACGCACCTTTCACGTTCACTTCTTTTGCTTCGTCTTCGCCTTCAAAAGCACAATAGCC
>CAZJEU010000099.1:0-2752 GCA_964545115.1 uncultured Christensenella sp.
AAATTCCAACCGCCTCTGTCACCACAGACATCATCGTGGGTTTCCCCGGAGAGACTGAGGAAGATTTCGAAAACACTTGTGACCTTTTAAAAGAATGTAATTTCAGCGGAATTTTTGGCTTTGTCTATTCAAAAAGACGAGGAACACCAGCAGAAAATTTTGAAAATCAAGTTCCTGCCAAAGAAAAGAAACGACGCATTTCAAAACTTTTCGAAATTCAACGCTCAATCCTAAAAGAACAACTTAAAAATATGGTGGGAAAAACCTTTGAAGTGACAGTCGAAAAAGAACTAAATTCTACTTTTCTAGCGAGAGTAGAAAATGATAAAACCATTCGAATCGAAGGTAAAAACTTAAAAATTGGACAAAAATACCTTGTTTTTGCAAAAGAAATTATAAATAATGAGCTTTTTGGCATTGTTAAGGAGAAAATTGATGATTGAAAATAAAGAGAATTTGTCTCCTATGATGAAGCAATATTTCATCACAAAGGAACAATATAAAGATTGTTTGCTTTTTTATCGGTTGGGCGATTTTTACGAACTTTTTTTTGAAGATGCGATAACAGCAAGCAAAGTTTTGGATATTGCACTCACCGGCAGAGCCTGTGGACTAGAAGAAAAAGCGCCAATGTGCGGCGTGCCCTATCATGCCGTGGACACATACATCGCGAAGTTGCTGGAAAATGGACATAAAGTCGCCATTTGTGACCAACTTTCTCCACCAATTCCCGGCAAAATTGTCGAAAGAGATGTCACCCGAGTCATCACCCCCGGAACGGTGATTGAAAGCGATATTTTAAAAGAATTTAAGAGCAACTTTATTCTAAGTGCACACAAAAAGTCCAATGTATTTGGCGTAGCATTTTGTGACGTCTCTACGGGAGAGTTTCGTGTTAGTGAGATGGAAAATGCCTCTCAATTTGTCGATTTACTCACGCGAATCTCGCCCAGTGAGATTATATGCAGCGAAGAAATGTCAATCTTTTCAAATGAAAAAGCAATGAAAAATCTCGATTTTCTGCCTTCTTTTTCCAAACAACCAGATTTTCATTTTGACGATAAGAACGGCAGAGAAAAGATTAAAAAACAGTTCAACATTTCTTCACTTTCCGGTCACGATTTTGCAAAAATGAATGTCGCGATAGGAGCTGCTGGTGCTCTTATTGATTATCTTTTTGATACCCAGAAACGCAGTTTGAACCATATAAACAAAATTACAACCGAAAAAAGTGGCGAATTTATGGAACTTGACTATAATGCTTGTAAAAATCTTGAACTTGTTGAAAACATTCGTGATAAAAAAAGAAAGGGGTCGCTGCTTGGACAGTTGGACAAAACAAAAACTGCGATGGGAGCTCGTCTGCTTGAAAAATGGATTCTGCAACCGCTGCAATCGTCCAAAGAAATCAATTCAAGGCTGGATTGTGTGGAAGAGTTGTTTTATAATCAAATGCTTTTAAGTGACATTTCTCATTCTCTTCAAGGCATTTCGGACATTGCCAGAGTTTGCAGCAAAATCTCCTTCGGCACCATTATGCCGCGAGATTGTGTTTCTCTTAAAAACTCTCTTTTTAAAGTAATCGACCTAGCTAATTTCGCAAAAAACCTCACTTCACAAAGGTTTTCTTCTCTTTTTTCAAATATTGAGACTATCAAAAATCTTGCTGAACTTTTAGACAACGCCTTTGTCGAAGTTCCCAGCGCCATTCTTTCAAATGGAGGCTTTATCAGAGAAGAATTTAACAGCGAACTCTTTTCTTTGCGCCACATTTCTAAAGATGCCAAAAAATTGCTTGCAGAATATGAAGCGAAAGAGAGGGAAGCTTCGAACATTAAAAACCTTCGTGTAGGATACAACCGCGTGTTTGGCTATTTTATTGAAGTGAATAAATCGCAGGAAGCACTTGTGCCTTATTATTATCAACGCAAACAAACCATTTCAAACCACGAACGATTCATCACCGACGAATTGAAAGAAATTGAAAATAAACTGTTAAACGCCGAAGAATTCGCCATAAAGTTAGAACAAAATATTTTCGAAGAGATAAAACTTAAACTTAAAGAAATTGTTCACGAAATTCAAACAACGGCTGACGACGTTGCTTTTTTGGATGTTTTAATGTCGCTAGCCGATGTGGCACAGAATTTTTCCTATTCAAGACCAAAAGTAAGCGAGAAATTTCGTCATATTAAAATTGAAAATGGGCGGCATCCCATCGTGGAGAATAATTTGAAACACGACAGTTTTGTGCCAAACGACGCTTATATAAACGAAAGTTCAAACCGAACGCTTATCATTACCGGGCCTAATATGGCAGGGAAAAGCACTTATATGCGGCAGATTGCGCTTATTGTAATTATGGCTCACATCGGCTCTTTCGTGCCATCCAGCAGTTGTGAAATCGCTGTGGTCGACCGCATTTTCACACGAATTGGCGCCAGTGATGACCTGAGCAGCGGCCAAAGCACGTTTATGGTAGAGATGGTGGAAGTGGCAAACATTCTAAACAACGCAACGTCGAAAAGCCTTGTGCTGTTGGATGAAGTGGGGCGTGGCACTGCGACTTTCGACGGAATGAGCATTGCTTGGGCAGTGCTTGAACATATTTCTTCAACTATTCGATGCAAAACGCTCTTTTCCACTCATTATCACGAAATCACTTCTCTCGAAGGCAAACTTGATGGAGTGAAAAACTATAAAGTTGGAGTTAAAGAATTTAATAATTCAATAATCTTTTTAAGAAAAGTCA
>CAZJEU010000100.1:0-2731 GCA_964545115.1 uncultured Christensenella sp.
AACGAAATACGATAGGTAATGGATATTGTCGCCGAAACAATGTCTCCTTCTTCAGTTGTGCAACTTAATTTAATAGGAGTGAAAGTAGCAATTGTATTGTGTTCGTCATAAATTTCCCCATCAATTCTCAGTGTATGATGATAAAACCCAGAATAAACAGAAATCTTTCTTCCTTTATATTCATATTCTTTATAGGAAACCAGCAAAGCTTCAACGAAAAAGAATATAAATATTATAAGTTGAAGATAGTAAAATGCATCTAAATAGTCAAAAAAGTTTAATGGAGTATAAAAGTTAAAAGAATTAACTTCAAAAAATTTTACATTTCCAGGAATGTAACTGACTGTCTTATTAACTACTTTCCCGTCATCAAAAAACCAAACTTTCTCTGTAACTAACAAATTTTCATTTTCGTCATAAAAGCTTATATAGGCACTACCACTTCTGACTTCAAGATTAAAAGTCAGTTCAATATCGCATTCAGAGTATCTAACGCCATCATAATCCACAAGGCATCTGCTATCAACGAGCATCAATTCCGGTTCAAAGAAAGAAATAATTGGAGGCAAACTAATACTAATCAATAATACTATAAACCAAAATACCTTGTGGAAAATATTTTTTTTTCTTTCGTTCATAAAGACTCCAAAAGTTTAAAAAGCGAAATAAAATAAACAGATTTTTTAACTTGGCGGAAGGGGTGGGATTCGAACCCACGTGAGATTGCTCTCAAACTGATTTCGAGTCAGCCCCGTTATGACCACTTCGATACCCCTCCATGCCTGCAAAATTATAATAGAACAAAACACAAGCAAAAGCAAACATAAATTTTTAAAAGTATATCAAAATAATGAATTTCGCTCGACAAAAACACAAAAAATATCCGAAATATGTAACTTTTCCGAACAAATTTGCCCCTTGTTTTCTTGACTCACCTTTTAAAAATCGTTATAATTTTATTACTTTTTAAAAGGTTTTACAAAATGACAAACGAAACTTACATAAATCTAATAAATTTTCAACAAAAGTTGCAGAATCTATGCAAAAACGAAGAAAGAAATCTTGCAAAAGAAATTTTTTCGCTTAAATTCAAAATTCTCCTTTTGCTTTTTTCTCAAAAAGAAGTTTCTCCAACAACGATAAAAAACGAATTTCTCTTGGCAAAATCAAATGTAACAAAATTTTGTAAAATGCTTCTAAACGAAGGAAAGATAGCCTTTCATGAAGACAAAAAAGATCGCCGAGCAATTTATTATTCGCTCACAAAATCAGGAGAAAAGCATGTTATTAACTCACTTGCAAAATTTTCACAAGTTTTAAACTCTCACTTTTCGCCATTTACGCTTACGAAAATAGAAAAAAGTCTCACAAATCTATGCGTTTCCCTAAACGAGAAAAAAGGAGAATATAATGTTAAAAATCGTTGAAAAACAAAAAGCCTATTTCCATTCACACGCCACTTTAAGCATAAGTTTTCGCACGCTCCAATTAAAACGACTGCGTCTGCAAATCTCTGCCTATTACGACCAAATTCTCACAGCCTTCACAAAAGACTTAAACAAGAAAGAGTTTGAAGTAGTTACCACCGAAATCGGCCTTGTTATGAGAGAAATCAACTTTTTTATAAAGAATCTTAAAAAGATGGCAAAGCCAAAGAAAGTCCGCACCTCGCTTCTAAATTTTCCCTCAAAAGCAATTCGAATCCGCGAGCCATACGGCACCGTTCTCATCGCTTCTCCATGGAACTATCCCTTTCAACTAACAATGCTTCCCGTCATCGCAGCCATCGCCGGAGGGAACACTCTCATCGTAAAACCCAGTCGCAGCACGCCAAACGTTACGAATGTCATCAAAAAGATGCTCAGCATTTTCGATGATGAATATGTCTATGTCGTCACGAAGGAAGACGAAATCTCTCAAATATTTGACACCAAATTCGATTTTATTTTCTACACAGGCTCAACCAACAAAGCCAAAGAACTAATGGAAAAACAATCCAAACATCTCACTCCCATGATTCTCGAACTCGGTGGAAAGAGCCCTTGCATTGTCGACAGCGACGCCAACATAGACCTTTCAGCAAAGCGCATAATTTGGGGCAAATTTTTAAATGCCGGTCAAACCTGTGTTGCCCCCGACTATCTTCTTTTGCACACAGCAATAAAAGACCAGTGGCTGGAAGCCGCCAAAAAATATCTGCAAAAGTTTTTCTATGACGGCGAAGTTTTATCCACAGATTTTGTAAAGATTGTGAACAAATCTTCGCTCGAAAGACTTCAAAAACTCATCATTCCAAAAAAAGTTTTTTTTGGTGGCAAAGCTCACGGACAAGTACTCGAACCTACTATACTAACGGACGTCAAAAGAGAAGATCCTGTTATGCAAGAAGAAATTTTTGGCCCTATTCTTCCCATTATTGAATTTACAGATTTTGAAGAAGAACTAAAAATTCTTGCAAACGCCCCTCATTCTCTGGCATTTTATTATTTTGGCAAAGACAAAGAAAAAATTGAAAAAGCCAAATGGTTTTTGCGTTATGGTGGCGGTTGCATAAACGATACGATTATGCATCTAAGCGAAAAAGACCTTCCTTTTGGCGGTTTCGGCGAAAGCGGAATGGGCAGTTACCACGGCAAACAATCTTTTCTTTCCTTCACTCACGAAAAAAGTATCCTTATGAAATCAAACAAATTAGATATCAACCTAAAATATCCTCCGGCAACTCCGCGAA
>CAZJEU010000101.1:0-2727 GCA_964545115.1 uncultured Christensenella sp.
GAAACATTTTTCCAAGGAATTTTTAAGAGTGGCTGACATTTTTTGTCAAAAATTTGATTTTTTAAAGATAAAATTTTGGAAATTTTCTTACTTATAAAAGTTCAAAGTTGTGTTTTGTTTTATGGTTTTATCAAAAAAACACAGCATTGCCATGTTTCTTTTTTGATGGTCGAAGTGGCGGGATTCGAACCCACGGCCTCTTGGTCCCGAACCAAGCGCGCTAGCCTGCCTGCGCTACACCTCGAAAATGTTCTATGCGGCTTCTATGACTATTATTGTAATTGTTGAAATAATGTTGCTTTGCGTTTTTGTGGGCGTTAAGTTGGAAGAAAATGAGATTGGTGGAGATAACGAGATTCGAACTCGTCTTGGCGCGTTGCGAACGCACTGTTTTACCGAATAAACTATATCCCCTCGATTTTAAAAAAGTTTTAAAATCTTAAAATGGTGTTTAGAAACCGCTTTGAAGCAAGTGAAGCATAATAAGAATACAAGCAGCGACAGCAATTACACCAAAAGCAAGCGACACCCAACTCCACCATTTGCGGTTCATAATAAGCTGAAAGACAGGCAGTATGAGAGAAAATAGAGCGAGTATTGCTGGCAAAAGAAAAAGAAAAATGCCCAAAACGCCGAAGACTAAGGCGCCTATAATGCCAATTAAAAACACGAGAACAATATTTCCACCAGTGGCGCCGGAAAGACCTGAAAACAGGCTGTTCATAAGAAAGTTAAAGATGCCAACTCCGCCATAAAAACAAGGCCATACCAAAGCGACTGAGCAAATGGCAAGAATAATCCCTGCAATGGCATATTTCTTAACATTTTTATTTTGCTCACGAGAACGTTTAAAGGTGCTTTTAATTTCATCAAAACCTAAGAGAGAGCCCAGACTTCTTTTCTTTTTAAGCGGGTTTTGACCTTGGGCTGGGAACTGGTTAAGAGATTTTTCCGTTTTAAACTGTTCGTTTTGAAAGTCGTCTTGCTGTGTTTGAACAGCTATCTTGTCTTCCATTTCAAGTTCAACACTTCCCTTCTTTTCGGAAACGTCATTGTTTTCGTTTGTGGTTGAAAAGTTTTTTTCTGTTGGCATTTGCTAAATCCTTTTTAACATAATTTAACTAAAATATTCTAGCACAAAAACATTTGAAAGTAAATTGTTTTAATTTGGAAGAAAGAACTGTCAAAAACTTTTTTAATTCTTTTTCATTCTGAACCATTTGTTTGACGACGCCATAACAAAAAATGTAAAATGTTTGAAAGGGAAAGGTGACTTTTATGGAAGAAGATGAAGAAATAACTTTTCGTTATGATGTGCAACTGCTTATCGAAGGCAAAAATATGGATGAAGAAAAAATAAAAGACTTTTTTAATGAAAATTTGATGGGAGATTCTTTGTTGGTCGTGGGCGATAGTGAACTTATAAAAGTTCATTTTCATACCAATGAGCCTTGGGATACGCTAAAATATTGCACGACGCTGGGCGAAATCCATGACATTGTTGTGGAAGATATGATAAGACAATCCGCCGGACTTATGGGGTGAAAACATTTTTTAAATCAAAACTGTTGCGAAAAAGTTTTTGTATGCTCGTCAATAACTCCAAGCATTTGCGAAAGAGTGCTTTCCAGTGTTTGGTTAGTGTCGATATAAGTTAGATTTTTGAAGTGCTTTTTCATTTGTAAAAAGTTTTTGTTGGTTTTTTCCACCCAAGCTTTTGCATCATAAATATCCTTTTGTGAAGAACGATTTAAAATTCTTTCGCAGACAATATCGATGTCCTTTTCTTTAAAATAAATTACAAAATAAATGTCAGGGTCGATGAAGTCTTTGCTTTTTTCAATCAGCTTTTCCATGGGATTTGTAGCAGTTTCCTGATAACAAATCGTGGAAAGTTTGTATCTATCGCAGACGATTGTTTTGCCTTCGGCGAGAGCAGGAGTGATGAAATTTTCAATATGGTCGGTACGGTCTTTCAAAAATAAGTCAAGGACAAGAGTCGGGTCGGCGGAAGTTTTTATAATCTCGCGAATCTGCTTTCCAAGAGGCGAATGTGTGGGTTCGAAAGTATAGACAGCATCCCGACCACGGTCGGACAGAGCCTCTGTCAACATTTTCGCAAGAGTGGTTTTCCCTGTGCCGTCTGGCCCGTCAATAGCAATGAACATAAGTTTTTCTCCTTAATTTTGTTTTCGATGTTTTAAATTTTGAAAGTGTTTTTAATAAATAAAAAAAGTTAAAAATAGTTATAAACAAATTTAAAAATCTCTCTTTTTTCAAGTTTTGATTATATTATACGCAAGTCTTTAAGTCAAGGAAAGACTGAGTTTAAAAAGTTGCAACAAGATTGACTTCTGAGAAAAAACAGGCAACTTGCATAAAACAACAATTAAGTAGCGAAAGTGAGATTGACGCGACTACGAAAAAGACAAATATCTCTCGTTCATAGCAGAAAAGTCTGTGCATTTTATTTGTCAAAAAAGATGCTCAATTCTCACTCTTTGCAATTCTCATCTTTTACCTATTTTTGACTCTTTTATACGACCACATCATTATTTCATCAAAAAAGATGAATGGAAATGAAAAAGAAACAAGTCTTTACTTGTTTCTTTTCACATAAATGCCAAACACTCTTGCAAAGTCAAATATTGCTTGGTTTGTATTTGACAAAGTTTGGTGACCCCGACGGGATTCGAACCCATGATACCGCCGTGAAAGGGCGATGTC
>CAZJEU010000102.1:0-2667 GCA_964545115.1 uncultured Christensenella sp.
CATACTTTAAAATAGTGCGATTAGAGAGTTTTATAACTTCTTCTGAAATTTCGCCAAAAAGCACAGTGCCATCAAAATGTTTTTGCCACGTATAAAACAGTGTCCGCAAGATTTTATTATACACATTTGTCAGCAAATTCCCTTCTTTCAGCGCAACATCTGCTTCATCACTCGCCGCTTGCGGATTAAATCTTTTGGGCATAAAGCTCGCCGAATTGTTGCCAAGATTAAGTCCCAAAAAGTGCATTCTCATCTGTTCAGGAGTATAAAATTTTAGCAATTCATCTGCCATCGGCGGCTTTATTTCTGCGCTGCTGCTTGCTTTTTTGTTCAAAAACAAAAGATGTTTATTCGCCACCAAAGTGCTGATTTGCAACTCACCATTAGGCACATTAACACTAGGTTTTCCTTTTTGCAAATTTAACCAAAGCGCGTGTTGCGCCGGACCATAAAAATAGATATTATCTTCACCAATAAACTGAAAAATCTGGCAATCTTTCGAAGCCCACCAATCTTTTACATCAGCAGAAATCTTTTTTTCTTTTTCCAACAAAGTTTTTGTGAATGATAGCGGTGCCCACAGGCTTTCCGGCCACACCCAAAACGTCAATTCTTTTTCATTCGGTACGCTCACTCCCCATTCCACATTTCCCGTCAAACGAAAAGGCACCAGCGTTTTTCCTGTGCGAAACCTAATGCCGTTTTTAGAGAGAACTTCGCAGGCTTTTTCCCTGTCTGCAAGTGTCTCAAAAACAATCACTCGTGATGCTTTGGCACAGTTTTCGCCCGAAAATGGGGGTAAAAGACGGCTTATTTTTTCAAACTGTTCGTCATACTCTTTTTTAATATACACTTCTGGCTTCTTTATAAATTCACCAATTTCTTTGGTCACAAATGGTCGAGTCACAGTATTTTTGTCCAAAAATTCCAACCATTCACTCAACAGTTTTTCATTATCTTGCAAGTTAAAATACCAATTTGCAACTTCTTTCAAAACGGGCTCGCTTCCCGACACTACGCTAACAGGGTCAATCAATTCTCGCGGCATATATTGATGCCCCAACTCGCACTCATCAGCATAAGCTTTTGTAGAAGCACAATTTTCAAACGGACACCTCCCAACGACTTGCCTACCATTCAAAAACACATTTTCTTTTTCGTCGAAAAATTGTAAACTATTCATCTTTGTAAGTAC
This sequence comes from uncultured Christensenella sp., assembly GCA_964545115.1. GTDB lineage: Bacteria > Bacillota > Clostridia > Christensenellales > UBA1242 > UBA7862. The sequence continues at coordinate 1,196 of CAZJEU010000102.1, forward strand.
TTTTTTTTGTCTTAATCTTTCAAAAATTTCTTGACTAATTCTCTGATGATTTTCCTTTGCTTCGCCAATTGCCGATGCTCCGTAGAAGTCTAATCCAATGTTATATGATTTTAACGTTTTTAGTTGCAACGCATGATTGAGCCTAACAAAATCTTCCACTCCACCTTCGAATGAAGAAGTTTTTTTAAGTTTATTAAACGAATCTAAAATCAACGAACCATAGCAATCTGTGCCCGACACAAACACCACATTTTCCGCGCCAATGCGGTCACGCATAAAACGAGCAAAGGTATCTGCATGAACAAAAAGACCACCTATATGTCCGCAATGAAGCGACTTATTTCCATAAGGCATCCCTGCCGTCACCACCACTCGCTTGGGAAAATGCGGTCTGTTTTCTATCATTTTTTTTAAAATTTCATCGTCAAAATTTTCCATAATCAATCCTTTTTTAATTATATCTTTTCTTGCTTAAAAAGTCTAATTAAAAACGTCAAACTCCCATTTGAAAAGAATATTTTACGACAAAAAAAAGAGCCGCAAACGCGACTCTCTTAATAAATCCAAAAAATTAGGCTCGTTTCAAGTCTTTATTTTTTAAACATTTTGTGCAAACATTTTTTCGAGTCACTCCGCCGTTTTCCACCACTTTCACTTTTTGAATGTTCGCTTTTTTATGTGTCAAAGTCCTTTTTGTCATCTGCGAACTTCTATAACTAAGATTGCTCGCTCTCATATGGTCTTTTCCGCAAATTTCACATTTAGCCATCTCTCTTCTCCTTAATAAATACTTTGTAAGTATACATTCAATTTTAAATTTGTCAACAAAAAGATTGATTTTTAGCAATAATTTTTCTAAATCAATCAACTCTAATCAAAACTTTCGAACGCACGAAAGTATACTTTTTTCTTGCAAAAATAATTTTAACTGATATAATATTATTACTTTTTTGGCAAGTTTGGCAGAGCAACCAATTCATAAATAACCAAAAAATAAAATCACACCCTAAATCTAAGTTAAAAAAATCCATATGCTTCTGTGGCTCAGTTGGTAGAGCAATTGATTCGTAATCAATAGGTCGGCAGTTCGAGTCTGCCCAGAAGCTCCAATAAAAAAGCCCTTACAACAGAAGTTTATGGGTCTTTTTTTATAAAATTAACGAAAGAAATAACCACTAGAGATATAAATGGTTGTTTTAAATTTGAACGGCTTCTGCTAATAATATTTTTAATGTTTACACGACAAGCATTATCAAATTTAACTATTTATATTGAATATCAACAAGTTGTAGAAATAATTGCTGTATGATAAAATCAAACTATGAATTACATAAGAAAAATAAATCAAAAGTTTATAGATGACTTGTTGCAAGGAGAATTAAAAGAATTACTTCCCGTTGTTAAGTCCGATAGTGAGTTAAACCTTGAAATCAGAAAAGGATATATAAATATCTATTATCTTGGTGGAAATT